>CALKKN010000175.1 GCA_937995275.1 uncultured Lysobacterales bacterium
GGGTCTCGTAGCGGGCGCCGAGATGGCTGGTGGCGACCAGGCCCGTGATGACCGGCAGAAAGGTCACCAGCCAGCTGAAATAATCGTCGAAGGTGGAAATGATCCGCTGCGCCGGATTGGACATGCGCATCAGCAGGGCCGCGATCAGCGACACGCCGGTGATCACGCTGACCGCGTAGATCACGTTGTTCGGCAGATGCGGCCAGGAGAGGCCGAGCAGGTCCTGGATGAACAGGATGTGGGGCAGCAGCAGGAACACGATGATGGCCAGCCCGATGTGGAACACGTAGCCATTGATGAGCTGAAACATGGTCTGGCGCTTGTACACGGATTCCGGCCACATCCGGCGGGCGATCTCGCGCAGCGCGGCAACGATCACCGGCCGTTCCCGGGCGCTGCCGGCCGAGCTGTCGCGCACCCGCCACAGGAAGAACACGGACGTGATGCGGAACACGACGCCGGCGATGAACACGGTGATGGCGAAGGTCAGTGCCGGACCGCGGGCAAATTCGAGCAGTTCCATTATTCCTTCTCCTCCGCTGTCGGCGGCGTGGCGGCGGCCGCGGCGGCTTTCAGCGATTTCTTGCGCAGGTTGCGGGCCGCGTAGGCGCTGGCGGCGCCGACCGCGGCGCCGACCACGGCCGCTCCCCCGGCCCACTTCAGGGGATCGCCCTTGGCGGTCGACAGTGGCTTGTAAAACCCGCCCAGGTCCCAGAACCCCGGCTCCGAGCAACCCAGGCAGCCGTGCCCGGACTGGATCGGGAAGGACACGCCGCCGTTCCATTTCAGGGTCGCGCAGGCGTTGTAGGTGACCGGTCCCTTGCACCCCACCTCGAACAGGCACCAGCCCTGGCGCGCGCCCTCGTCGTCGAAACTCTTTGCGAACAGCCCGCGCTCGTAGAACGGGCGGCGGTAGCAGCGGTCGTGGATGGCTTCGCCGAAGAACGCCTTCGGCCGGCCCAGGTGGTCCAACTCCGGGATGGCCGCGAACGACAGCAGGTACGCGATGGTGCCGGTCATCGCCTCGGGGATCGGCGGGCAGCCGGAGATATTGATGACCGGCTTGTCGGTGATGATGTCGCTGATCGGCACCGCGCCGGTTGGGTTCGGGTTGGCCCCGGGAATGCCGCCGAAAGCGGCGCAACTGCCGACCGAGATGACGGCAAAGGCGTCCTTGACGGTTTCTTCCAGCATCTGCAGGTTGGTGATGCCGGCGATGGTGGAGTAGATGCCGTCGTCCTTGAGCGGCACCGAGCCGTCCACGATCACGATGTATTCCCCGGCGTTTTCCTCCATCGCGGCCATCCGCGCCTCCTCGGCGGCATGGCCCGAGGCGTTCTGCAGCGTATGGTGGTAGTCCAGCGAGATGAAGTCGAAGATCAGATCCTCGATGGAGGGCGTGCGGGCCCGCGTGATCGATTCCGTACAGCCCGTGCATTCCTGGAAGGACAACCAGATCACCGACTGGCGCCGGGCATTGGCGAGCCCCTGCGCGATGGCGGTCGCCGCCGTGGGCGGCAGGGCCAGGATCGAGGCGGTGTAGGAAGCAAACTTCAGAAACGAACGGCGGGACACCCCACGTTCGGCGAGCGCCTCGCCCAGTGTTTGTACCGGGGTTCGTACCGGTGTTGAGGGCGGAGTGGTCAGTGGGCCGCGCGTGGCGGCTTTCTTGTCAGACATGGGGAGTCTCCACGTTGGTAGCGCCCGCTTCCGGGGCGGAGGGCGCCTGCTGTGTCGTGAGATCGTGCTGCAGACGGCGGGCGGCTGCACGGATGTCGTCGGGATGCGCGAGGAGGATATCCGGCACTGAACAAACCGCAATCTCCTCGGCGGCGATCCGGTCGCCCGCGCCGCGGTGGCGAATCCACCAGGCGCCCGGATAGGCGGTCTCCCAGACTTCGGAACGGCCGGTCAGCTCGAGTTCGGCCTGGACTTCACCGCGCCCCAGCAGTTCTTCGAGTTGCTCCCGGTCTGCGTCGGTCAGGGGCAGGCTGCGCAAATCGATGGCCCCCGGCTGGCCGGACGCGGCCAGCGCTTCCAACAGCCGGCCGACCTCCGCGAGGACGGATAGGGCCATGCCGGTGACGGTGGCGTCGAGGCAGGTGGCGCGGGCGTCACGCGGCATGGAGCGCCTCCTTCCCCCAGCGCAGCGCCAGGGCGCGGATGGCCCGGCAGGCCTCGGGGATGGCGGCCGCCACCGCCTCCGTCGGGTCCAGGCCCCACTCGGTGCAGCCCGGCTGGATCGCGACCAGGGCGCGCCGGGCCGGACAGCGATCGCGCAGGGATGCGGCGGAGAACAAGTCGGCCAGCGCCACCTCGTGCACGGTGCGCCGCTTGCCGGACAGCTGCCGGTCGATCGCCTCGCCGTAGAAGATGCGCATGGCGCCGGGTTCCGCGCCGAGTTCGGAAGCATCGACCACGATGGCCGCCTCGGCGTCTTCAAGCGCGGGGAGCAGGGCCAGGCCCACCGTACCGCCGTCGACGATTTCGAAGCCGTCCTCGCCGCCGGCCCGCAGGGCTTCGGTGACCCGCACGCCGATGCCGTCGTCCTGCAGCAGGGTATTGCCTACCCCGATCACGAGGACTTTCCTGGCTGTGCTGGCGGCCGTCATCAAGGACACATTCGATATTTTTAAATTAGAATTAGCTAATAGATTGTGATTCAGGTGCTTAGGCTGCATCATATAGTTGCAAATAGGGAATGATATTGATCTCGGTCAACAGCCGGCCGGAACGAATCAATTACATTCACATTTCATACATGAATTGGCTGTAGGAGCGGCTTTAGCCGCTATCGGAGATTCAGGGAAGAGCCATCGCGGCTGAAGCCGCTCCTACAAATGCCGGCCCCACAGAGCGGGAAAATTGCAGGAGCCACCCATGTGCCTCGGCGTCCCCATGCAAATCAAGGAAATCGACGGCTTCACGGCGCGTTGCGAGGCGCGCGGCATCGAGCGCATGGCAAGCCTGTTCCTGCTGCAGCACGAGGACCTGCGGGTTGGTGACATGGTCATGATCCACGTCGGCAACGCGATCCAGAAGATGACCCAGGAGGACGCCCAGACGGCCTGGGACCTGTACGACGAAATCCTCGACGCCGAAGCCGCGGCGCGCGACGACGCGTAGTTTGCGCGGGCGGACCGGCAGGTGCACGAGCTGTCCGTCTGCCAGGGACTGTTGCGCGAGGTCGCCCGGATGGCGGCGGAACACGACGCGGTGGCGGTCGATCGGATCGTGCTGCAGGTCGGCGGATTGTCCGGTGTAGAACCGCCTTTGCTGGAGCGCGCATTCGAGGTCGCCCGCGCGGGGACGCTGGCCGAGGCGGCCGAACTGGAGATCCGCGCGGGCCCGGTGGTCGTGCTTTGCCGGGAGTGCGGTTCGCGCGGCGAGGTGCCCGTCAACCGGCTGCTCTGTCCGGGCTGCGGCGACTGGCGCGTGGAGGTGGTCGAAGGCGAGGAGCTGCTGTTGCTGACGATCGATATGGAGACTGTGTAGGAGCGGCTGTAGGAGCGGCTTCAGCCGCGATTGAGGGATCTGGTACCCGAAAACCTATCGCGGCTAAAGCCGCTCCTACAGCGCGAGCGGGAGGCCGCGGGTTATCATGTGCGCACAGGCCGCCCATCGGTACACAACTTAGGAGGCTAACCATGTGCGACACCTGCGGCTGCAGCATCACCCCGGCCAATGCACACCTGGTGCAGGCGCGCGGCAAGCTGGAGCGCACCTCGGAGGGCAAGGCGTCCGTGGAGGTCCTGGCCAGCCTGTTACATGAGAACGACCACCAGGCCGCGCACAACCGCGAGCACTTCGACCGCCACGGCGTGCTGGCCCTGAACCTGATGTCCTCGCCGGGTTCCGGCAAGACCAGCCTGCTGGAGGCGACCATCGACGCGCTGGGCGGGGAGTATTCCATGGCCGTTATCGAGGGCGACCTCGAGACCGAGAACGACGCCGAACGCATCCGCGCGCGCGGCGTGCCGGCCGTGCAGATCACGACCGGGCAGGCCTGCCACCTCGATGCCCACATGGTGCATGACGCCCTGCACGCCCTGGAGCTGGACGGCGTGGACCTGCTGTTCATCGAAAACGTCGGCAACCTGGTGTGCCCGGCGAGTTTCGATTTGGGGCACCATGCCAACGTGGCCCTGCTGTCCGTCACCGAGGGCGACGACAAGCCGGCCAAGTACCCGGTGATGTTCCGCGCGGCCGACCTGGTGCTGCTCAGCAAGTCTGACTTTCTCGACGTGATCGACGATTTCGATCCCGCCCGCGCCGAACGCCATGTGCGTGAACTGGCCAACCCGGCGCCGGTGCAGGCGCTCTCGGTGCGCCGGCCGGACAGCCTGCAAGCCTGGTTCGACTGGCTCCGGGCCGCGGTGGCGGCGCGCCGGTCCGGCACCGCCATGGCGCCACGCATCCAGCCGGACGGTGCAGCTCTGCATGCAGGCTAGCCCCATGGGCGACGCGCGCCGGTGGCTGGACCGCATCCGCGGGCTGCCGCTGCCCGAACGCGTGCGCGTGATGAACGTCTGCGGCGGCCACGAGCGCTCGATCACGATGGCCGGCCTGCGCGGCGCCCTGCCGCCGCAGGTCGAACTGATCCCCGGCCCTGGCTGTCCGGTTTGCGTCTGCCCCGAGGAGGACATCTACGCGGCGATCCAGCTGGCGCGCCGCGGGGTGGTCGTGGCCGCGTTCGGCGACA
>CALKKN010000176.1 GCA_937995275.1 uncultured Lysobacterales bacterium
CACATCATGATCCGCTCGCAGCCGAACGGCGAGATCGATTACGAGGATCTCGCGGAAACCCTGCATATCCGCCGGGACGCGCCGCCGATCATCTTCGCCAACATCGGCACGACCATGAAGGAGGCGCGCGACGACATCCGCAGGATACGCTCGATCCTCGACGACCTGGCAATCGAGAACCGGTACATTCACTGTGACGCCGCCCTGTGCGGCGGTTACGCCGCGTTCCTGGACCCGCGTCCCGCCTGGGATTTCGAGGACGGAGCCGACAGCATCGCCATTTCCGGCCACAAGTTCATCGGCTCGCCGATCCCCTGTGGCATCGCGCTGGCGCGCCGTGGCCACGTGGAACGGATCGGGCACTCGGTCGCCTATATCGGCAGCGTGGACACCACCATCAGCGGTTCGCGGAACGGCTTTACGCCGCTGTTGCTGTGGTACGCGATCCATTCGCTGGGCATTGAGGGCCTCCGGCGGCGGATTGAGGAGTCACTGGCCACCGCAGCCTATGCCGAAGCCCGGTTCAAGGAGATCGGCGTGGCGGCGTGGCGCAACCCGCAGGCCCTCACCGTGGTGTTCCCGCAACCGCCTACCGCCGTGTGCGACAAGTGGCAACTGGCCACGGCCCGCGGCTACAGCCACATCATCTGCATGCCCCACGTGCGCCGCGAGCAGATCGACGAGTTGGTCGCGGACATCGAGCGGGCCGGAGGCGCCGAATCATGAAAGTCCTGACGATCATCCAGGAAGACCATCCCGGATTGCTGGCCGAAGTGACTGCCCTGCTGGGCGAGGAAGGCATCGGAGTGCAGGACTTCACGGGCACCTCGCTGGGCGACACGGCCGTCATCACGCTGACGGTCAAGCCTTACAAGCAGGCCTTCCAGCTACTGTCGAACGCCGGTTACCGCGTCATTGCGAGCGAGCATCTGCTGGTGCGGCTGGAGCGTCATCCCGGCGCGCTGGCGGAGCTGTCGCAGCGGCTGGCGGACGCCGACGTCGACGTGCGGGCCATGCACATCGTCAACAAGGACGAGCGGGCGGGGATCGTGGCCCTGGAAACGGTCGATCGCGAGCGGGCGCGGGAGATCCTGAAGGACATGCTGGTTTCCTAGCCGCTCCTACAAATCCATCCGCTGGGCCAGGTGTCATCGCCCTGGGGCCCTCGCGCAGCCGGGTGATCTTTTCGGAGCGGTAGGTTACCCCGAAGGGCCCTTCCCGGCCCTTCGGTCCGACCAGGCGGGATACCGGCCCGGTACTGATCCGGCAGAACCCGGCGTGGTCCTCAGAACAGGCCCTTGATCTTCTGCAGCAGCTGGGTGGCCTTGGCCCGGTCCGCGGCACTGAGCTTGTCGAACTTCGACTTCAGAAACTCGACGTGGCGCGGAAACTCCCGCTCGTAGACGCGCTGTCCGCGACGGGTGAGGGCCACGATGGTCTTGCGGCCGTCACCTTCCACGGACCAGCGCTCCACCAGGCCTTTGTCCTCCAGGCGGTCCACCACGCCGGTCAGCGTTCCTTTGGTGATCAGGGTGACGTCGCCGATATCCTTGCAGGTCAAGCCGTCGGTGCCGCCCAGTGTGAAGATGACCCGCGCCTGCGAAGGCGTCAGGCCAGCCCCGGATTTGCGCAGCCCTTCCGCGTCGTAAAGGGAAAACGCCTGGTAGGCTGCCGCAAGTTCCTCGACAAGGGGGATGAATGGCTGGGAAGAGGCGGATTGGGTGTCTAGTGTGGCCATGGGTCAATACCTCGAATACGCAGCGAAAATATGTTCTGGTAAGAACATAAATCTAGTACTGAAGAAAACTGAGGGTCAACCGTTAGTGCCGATTACTTGACCTGGATCAGGCGCGCTTCAATTGCGGCTTCTGCATGTCGAGGTACTGGATGATGGATTCGGCGGCCAGCCGGGCGTCCGCGATCGCTGTCACCACGAGGTCCGAGCCCCGCACCATGTCGCCGGCGGCGAAGATCGCTGGGTTGGAGGTCTGGCCGGGCAGCGGCGCTTCCATCTGCACCAGACCGGCATCGTCCGTGCCGACGTCAATGCCCTGCAGCCATTTTGGCGGGCTGGGGCGGTAGCCGAACGCAAAGATCAGGGCCGTCGCCGGCAGAACTTCTTCGCTGCCGGGAATCTGCTCGGGGCGGGGGCGGCCGTCACCCGCCGCGACCAGGCGGGTCCGGGCGATTTCGAGCCCGACCAGCTTGCGGCCCTCGTGCATCAGCGCCAGGGGCAGGGCATTGAACTCGAACTGCACGCCCTCGCTCATCGCGTGCTTCACCTCTCGCCGTGAGCCCGGCATGTTCTGCTGATCGCGCCGGTAAACGCACTGCACGGATGCCGCGCCCTGGCGAATGGCCGTGCGCACGCAGTCCATCGCGGTATCGCCTCCGCCGAGGACCAGCACGTGCTCCCCGGCGAGCTCGATGTGGGGATAGCCGGGCAGGTCGATGTCGTACATGTGGCAGGTCTGGCCGATCAGGTATTCCAGCGCCGGAACGATGCCGCCCTTTTCCATGCCGGGCAGAGAGGCGTCCACCGGCGTGTAGGTGCCCGTGCCGAAGAACAGGGCGTCGTGCATATTTTCGAGTTCGTGCGCCTGGATGTCGCGCCCGATCTCGCAGTTCAGACGAAAATGGACGCCGGCACCCTCGAGGATCTCGCGCCGGCGACGCATGACCTGCAGTTCGAGCTTGAAATCGGGTATGCCGAAACTGAGCAGCCCACCGATTTCGGGGTAACGGTCGTACACCGTTACGCTGACACCATTGCGCGTCAGGACGTCGGCACAGGCCAGGCCGGCCGGCCCGGCGCCGACCACGCCGACGCTCCACGGCCGGGTACGCACATGCGACAAGTCGGGCCGCCAGCCCTGCTTGAGCGCCTCGTCGACAATGTAGCGCTCGATGGCGCCAATGGTGACTGCTCCGAAGCCGGTCGCCAGCGTACAGGCCTGCTCGCAGAGGCGGTCCTGTGGACAGATCCGCCCGCAGACCTCGGGCAGGCTGTTGGTCTCGTGGCACAGGTCGGCGGCTTCGAGGATGCGGCCCTCTCCGGCCAGCTTGAGCCAGTTCGGTATGTAATTATGGACGGGACATTTCCACTCGCAGTAGGGATTGCCGCAGTCCAGGCAGCGCTCCGCCTGGCTGGCGGCCTCCTCCTGCGAGTAGGGTTTGTATATCTCCCGGAACTCCTTGCGGCGGACCTCCAGCGGGTAAACGTCCGGGTCGGCGCGCTCGCGGTCGAGGAAGGCGAAATGGTCGAATTTACGCGTCATGGCCGATTACCCCCTCACGCCCGAACCAGCCGCAGCGGCACGTCCTGCTGCGAGATTTCATTGCTGGCCGACAGGTTCTTGGGGACGATGTAGACCCAGTGGGGCAGCATCATCTCCCAGGAGTCGAGCACCTTGCGGCCCCATTCGCTGCCGGTCATGCTGACATGGGTCGACACCAGCTGTTTCAGCCGGCGGCGCGGGCCGTCGAAGCGCTGCTCGTCCAGCGGCGAAACCACGACGAACTCCTGATTGAGGCGGCCCGGAACCTCGCGGTTCGGATCCAGCAGGAACAACTCGCCGCCGGTCATGCCGGCTGCCAGGTTCGGCCCGACGGAACCCATGATGACGACCGTTCCGCCCGTCATGTATTCACAGGCGTGGTGTCCGGCACCCTCGATCACGGCCTGGGCGCCGGAGTTGCGCACGGCGAACCGTTCGCCGGCCTGACCGTTCGCGTAGAGCTCGCCGCCGGTGGCGCCATACAGGCAGGCATTGCCGCAGATCACGTTCCGCTGGGCGCGCGCGCGGTCCACCTCCGCGGTGGTCAACACGATGCGGCCGCCGGACATGCCCTTGCCGACGTAATCGTTGGCGTCGCCTTCCAGGTGGATGGAGACGCCGGCCGTGTTCCAGCAGCCCAGGCTTTGCCCGGCGGTGCCGGTGAGGCTGACGCGGATACCGTTCGCCGGCAGGCCTTCACGCCCGTAGCGCCGCGCCACCTCCCCGGCCAGCGACGCGCCCACCGAGCGATCGTTGTTGCGGATGCCGAAGTGGCCGCACCACTTCTCGCCGTGCTCGAGGGCCGGCTGGGCAGCGGCGACGATTTCCTGGTTCAGCCGTCCGCGGTCGAACGGCGGATTGCGCGGCTCGGTGCAATACGGCGCCTCGCCGCCGCGCGTCGCGGCCGAG
>CALKKN010000177.1 GCA_937995275.1 uncultured Lysobacterales bacterium
CATCGCGGCTAAAGCCGCTCCTACAGCCGCTCCCACAAAACGCCGCTCCACAAGGGTTGGAATCGCATTAATCACGCCTGTTTCGTCGGCTCCAGTTCGTACCACAGGCAATGGCCGACCTGCTCGTGGATGGCGTGCAGCCGCGCCTCATGGGCACGGGTCTCAGCCTCGTTGGCCCGCAGCACCGCCAGTGCCGGCCGTTCGTCCGGCAGGTCGTGTCCCGCCCCCGGACCTGAGGCGGGCGGCGCGTCGAAACTGAGCCCCAGGTCGCTCTGCCCGCCCGTCATGGCCAGGTAGACGTCCGCCAGCAACTGGGCATCGAGCAGGGCGCCATGCAGGCTGCGGCTGCTGGCGTCCACTTCGTATCGTTTGCAGAGGGCGTCCAGGCTGTTCCGCTGGCCCGGATGCAGCTCGCGGGCCAATTCCAGCGTGTCGAGTACCCGGGCGTGATCGGTGATTCGGTCCGGCCGCCCCAACAAGGCCAGTTCAGCGTCGAGAAAGCCTACGTCGAACGGTGCATTGTGGATGACCAGTTCGGCGCCTTCCATGAATTCGAGCAGTTCCTCGACGACGTCCGCGAACACCGGCTTGTCCTGCAGGAACTCGCGGCTGATGCCGTGGACCTCGAGCGCCCCGTCCTCGATGTCCCGCTCCGGGTTCACGTACTGGTGAAAATCCCGCCCGCTGGGGCGCCGGTCGATCAGTTCGACGCAGCCGATCTCGATGACGCGATGGCCATCTGCGGATTCGAGGCCCGTCGTTTCCGTGTCGAGGATGATTTGTCTCATGGTTTTTCCTGCTTCCAGACCCGAATCGGGCCAAACTGTAGGAGCGGCTTCAGCCGCGATTTCTTTTGTGCATCTATTCTTGGGGATTAGAAATCCATCGCGGCTAAAGCCGCTCCTACTCGGGTATCGCATTGCGGGCCAGTTCATCGGCGCGCTCGTTTCCCGGCACGCCGCTGTGGCCGCGCACCCAGCGCCAGTGGACGTTGTGCCGGCTGATGGCCTGCTCCAGGCGCTGCCACAACTCGACGTTCTTGACCGGTTTGCGGTCCGCGGTCCGCCAGTTGCGCCGCTTCCAGTTGTCCAGCCACTCGGTCATGCCCTTCATCACGTACGTCGAATCGGTGTGCAAAATGACCTCGCAGGGGCGCTTCAGCGTCTCCAGCGCCTGGATCACGGCCATCAGTTCCATCCGGTTGTTGGTGGTTTGCGGGTCGCCGCCCGACAATTCACGGCGGTGTCCGTTATACATCATCACGCTGCCCCAGCCGCCCGGGCCGGGATTGCCGCTGCAGGCGCCGTCGGTGTAGATTTCAACCAGGTTTTTCCGCTCCATGTCCCCGGGCCCGCTCAGCCGCGCATGGCCGCCGATTGTACAACGGCGGAACCCGATTTTTCGAACTTCAACGGGGTCAGTTCGGGGCTGTCGCGGTGGCGGGCCTGCAGCAGCACGATATCGGCCACGGACGCCCCCAGGCCGGGCAGGCCCTTGGCCATGAACGCCGGCCGGCTCAGGCCGGCCAGCCCGGCGCCGGCAAACCCCTGCATGGTCATCTCCAGCCGCTCGAGCCTGGCCCGGACCCTGAACGGGGCGATGCCCGGCAGCCGCTGGTCGCGGTCCTGGGTCCGGTAGCGCCAACCCATGCGGTTCAGGCCCAGCAGGATCAGCACCCCGTTACGAGCCAGCACGCGAACCGCTTCAGCCAATTCATCCTCGTCGCCGTCACCGACCACGTGATGCAGAACCACCATGTTGAACACACGGTCCTGGAACGGCAGACTGCCCGACTCGCACCGCACGCACTGCCCGTCGCCGGCGCCCCCGGACTGGCTCAGGCTGATCGATACGCCAAACGTGTCGGACGCGGCATGAAGCAGCACCGGGTCGAACAGCGGCGCGGAGGGGTGGTGAATTTCGAGCAAATGGCCGCGCACCGCGGTGCGGCCGGCGCTGCGCAACAACCCTTCGGACAGGCTCTTCAGGACTTCCCGGTCGGACTCGACTGGCCGGCTGATGGCAGGCACGGCTCAACCGCCGCGCCGGCCTGAGTGGCCCGCTCTTCTGTTAGAATGTGCTGCCCTGGTGGGGAACCGTATGGTGCAGCCGATCGTGATGGAAGCCAGCATGCCCGAAGTCATTGTTACTGCGATACCCGCATTCACCGACAATTATATCTGGCTGCTGACGACTGGTGCAGCCGAATGCGCCGTGGTCGACCCGGGCGACGCAAAGCCGGTGGAGCGCGCGCTGCACCGCGAGGGGCTCGAACTTGCCTGCATCCTGCTCACGCATCACCACGCCGACCATGTCGGTGGAGTGAGCCGACTGGTTGCCGCAACCGGCGCGCAGGTGTTCGGCCCCCACGATGACCGGATTGCCGGGCAGACCCGCAGTCTGCACGAGGGCGAACGGATCGAATTGCCCTCGCTGGGCCTGGAGTTCGAGGTGATCGAAGTGCCCGGCCACACCTCGACCCACATCGCCTATTACGGCCATGACTGCCTGTTCTGCGGCGACACGCTGTTCAGCGTGGGCTGCGGGCGGCTGTTCGAGGGCACCCCGGAGCAGATGCAGGCGTCGCTCGACAAGCTCGCGGCCCTGCCGGCGGATACCCAGGTGTTCTGCGCGCACGAGTACACCCTCTCCAACTGTGATTTCGCGCTCCAGGTCGAACCGGCCAACGAGGCGCTGCAGCGACGCGCCAGCCAGGTGGAGGCGGCCCGTGCGGCCGGCCGCAGCACGGTGCCCAGCCTCCTCGGCGAGGAACTTTCGGTCAATCCGTTCCTGCGCTGCCGTGAACCCGACGTGGTCCGCGCAGCCCGGCGACGCAATCCGGAAGCACAACCGGGGGCGTCGACACTGGCCGAAATCCGTGCCTGGAAAGATTCGTTCTGAGGGGGTTTTTCTTGACCTGATCCCCGTTAACCGCATAATTAGCGGGTTAAAACAATAATTTGAGGGGTTCTGGTGTCGATTCGTCCCTTTGCAGCACTGTTCTTTCTGCTTTCCGGCCTGCTTCAGGTCGGGTGCGCGACCACGACGGGCGGCAATGCAGAAATCGCGGAGGCCGATCCTGCCCCGCCAGCGCCGCCGCCGGCACGCACTTCCACGCCGACCGTCGACGAGCACCTCTACGTTCCCCCACCCAGGCCGACGCCCACCGCGGGCGAACCCGAGCACATTCACGACAGCGTCTGGGAGCGGCTGACCCACCGCTTCGAATTGCCTGAGTGTTCGGACCGCGAGGCCAACCTGAAGTGGGCGCAATGGTACGCCGAGCGTCCCGACTACCTGGCGCGGGTGTTCAAGCGCGCCCAGCCCTGGATCTATCACATCGCGAACGAGCTCGAACAGCGCGACATGCCCGGGGAACTGGCGCTGCTGCCGGTCGTCGAGTCCGCTTACGACCCCTTCGCCTATTCCAGCGGACGCGCGCTGGGGACCTGGCAGTTCATCGCGGGCACCGGCCGGCGCTACGGCCTGAACCAGAACTGGTGGTACGACGGGCGCCGCGACGTCTGGGCCTCCACCGACGCCGCGCTAAGCTACCTCGATGACCTGTCCGCGATGTTCGAGGGCGACTGGCTGCTGGCCCTGGCCGGCTATAACGCCGGGGAAAACCGGGTCGCGCGGCAGGTCGCGAAAAACGAAGCCGCCGGCAAGCCCGCGGACTTCTGGAATCTCAAGCTGCCGCGTGAAACGCGGGGCTACATACCCAAGCTGCTCGGGCTGACGTGCCTGTTCAAGTATCCGGAGCGCTATGCTTTCCAGTACCCGGATACGCCCGACCAGCCCGTCATCGAGGCGGTCGACCTGGGACAGCAGGCGGACCTCGTGCTGGTTGCGCAGATGTCCGACGTGCCCATCGACGTTCTGTTCACCCTGAACCCCGGGTACAACCGCTGGGCAACCTCGCCGGACGGGCCCTATCAGGTCGTGCTGCCGTTGGAAAGCGCCGGTGTGCTGCAGGCCAGCCTGCAGGAAGTCGATCCTTCAACCCTGATGAAGTGGGACCAGGTCGTGGTGCAGAGCGGTGACACGCTGTCGGGGATTTCGGTACGACACAACGTGCCGGTGGACGTGCTGCGCAGCAGCAACGACATTCAGGGCGACCTGATCCGCCCGGGCCAGAAACTGCGGCTACCGCGCGACGACCAGTTGCTGGTGGACCCGCTGTATGCCCAGGCGGCCCTCGAACTCCAGGAACTGCAGTCCGGCCTGATCGCGGCCGACAGCCAGATGCATCGCGTGCGGAGGGGTGAGTCCCTGTCGGTGATCGCCCGGCGCTACAAAGTATCCGTCAAGGATCTGCAGCGTTGGAACAATATCAGCGACCCGCGCAAGCTGCGCGCCGGCAGCACCATAACCGTCTTCGCCAGCCCGGTCGCACAGCAACCGGCGAGCGGCGGGACCGTCCAGTACGTCGTTCAAAGCGGTGACTCCCTGTGGAGCATCGCACGCAAGTACAAGGTCCGGGTCAACGATCTGAGAAGCTGGAACGACCTCGACAGCTCGATGATCCGGCCCGGCCAATCGATCCGCATCGAACTCTGACCCATGCCCCGCACCTGGTCGACCCGGCTCGTCGCGGCGGTGCTGGCGTCATTGTGCCTGGCAACCGCGGGGCTGGCGGCCCCGGCACTGGCAACGGAACTGGAGCTCCGCGGCGAAGCCGTCCAGGGTGGACTGATCTTCGGCAGCAGCGACCCGGGCAGCCGGGTGTTCCTGGACGGCAACGAGATCATGGTGTCGCCGGAAGGGCGTTTCGTGATCGGTTTCGACCGCGACGAGGACGGTGAGCGCAGCCTGCTGGTGCGGGAAGCGTCCGGCCACGAGGAGTTCCTCGAACTTGCGGTCGCGCCCCGCGAGTTTGCCATCGAGCGCGTGGACGGTCTGCCGCCGCGGACAGTCACCCCCGACCCCGAAGCGCTGGAGCGCATCCGGGCGGAGGCCGCGCTGGTGTCTTCGGCGCGCGCCCGCCGTGATTCCAGGACCGATTACTTCGACGGTTTCGCCTGGCCTGCCGGCGGACGCATCAGCGGCGTTTACGGCAGCCAGCGCATCCTCAACGGCGAGCCGCGCCGCCCCCACTACGGGCTGGATATCGCCGCCCCCACCGGCAGCCCCGTCTATGCACCGGCTGACGGCGTCGTGACCCTGGTGCATCCGGACATGTATTTTTCGGGCGGGACCATCGTGCTCGATCACGGGCAGGGCCTGTCGTCGACCTTCCTGCACCTGAGCCGGACACTGGTCGAAGCGGGCACCACGGTGAGCAAGGGCGACCTGATTGCGGAGATCGGCGCCACCGGCCGGGCCTCCGGCCCACATCTGGACTGGCGCATGAACTGGCTGGACCGGCGCGTCGATCCCCAGTTGCTGGTCGAGGGCGAGCCGCCGGCCGCCCCATCACAGCCGTAGGACCGGCATTGTGGGAGCAGCTCGGTGGGAGCGGCTCTGTGGGAGCGACGCGCGACGGCATTCAGCCGGCGCTTCTTTGCCTTCGGCAAAACCGCACCGGCTTCATTGCCTGCGCTTTAGCCGCGATTGGTTCCCTCGAACACCCTGATTGCAGAGCCGGAAGCACGAATCGCGGCTAAAGCCGCTCCTACAGGTCGGATTCGCTGGGTCAGTCCCGCTCGCGCTCCAGGCGCACGGGCGCGCCGGCGCCGGCCACGGAGCCGCCTTCGACGCCCTTGGTGACCACCGAAACGGCGTTGTGTGGATGCAGGCTTTCGTAATGCGTGCAGCGGGCCCAGAAATCGAGGATGCGCTCGTCGGCGGTGAGGGCCGTCTGGACGCGTCGGCCGGCGTCCTCGCAGA
>CALKKN010000178.1 GCA_937995275.1 uncultured Lysobacterales bacterium
AGTACGGCGCGCACGAGGCCAGGGAAACGGGCACCGGCGATATCGTTCCAATAGGAACGACCAGCGAGTCAGCGAGCGGCAGCGATGGCGCCGACCTGTCGGTGGTGCTGCTCGAAGAGGAAACCCGACCCGGCGAGCTGATGCCCGCGTTCGAGGACGAGCACGGCACCTACATCATGAACTCAAAGGACCTGCGGGCCGTCCAGCATGTCCATGAACTGGCGGCCATGGGCATCGACTCCCTGAAGATCGAAGGCCGCACCAAGTCGTTCTACTACACCGCGCGCACCACGCAGGTGTATCGCCGAGCCATCGACGACGCGGCGGCCGGCCGGCCGTTCGACATGGGCATGATGGAGGAACTGGAAGGCCTCGCGAACCGCGGCTACACGGAAGGTTTCTATCGCCGGCATCCCCCCGGCGAATACCAGAACTACGAACGCGGCGCGTCGCGCAGCGACCTGCAGCAATTCGTCGGGGACGTCGTGGACGCGGACGGCCGGTGGCTCACGATCGACGTCCGCAATCGCTTCGAGACCGGCGACCGCTTGGAACTGGTCACACCCTCGGGCAACCATACATTCATGCTCGAGCATATCGTCGGGCGCGACGGCCGGGATACCGACGTGGCCCCGGGTTCCGGGCACGTGGTGCGAATCCCGTTGCCGGACGGGCCGGAAGCTAAGTCTGTGGATGACTTCGCTTTGCTGGTGCGTTACCTACCCCGCGCGGAGGGTCAGACCTCCGGGGCCGCCAGGCCGGCCCCGGTCCAGCCCTGAGCCCCCTCTCCGCAGGTCAGTCGGCAGTCGGACAGGCAACGCCCGAGGTCAGAAGGTCGCGCGTCAGCCCGTAGCTCAGTTCGGTGTAGCCCATGGCTATGGCCTCGGCGCCCGGGGTCAGCGTCACGCTGCCCGAGGTGCAGCCGGGAAAGCTGAACACGCCCGTGCCCCAGGCCATGAGATCACGATCGCCGGGATCGAAATCGTCGCCCCACATCGGGCCGGTCACCAGGAACACGTCGACAGGCACGTCGGTGCCGCTCTCCGGCAGCGCGCCGCCGGTCGGCTGCGCCACCAGCCAGGCCTGGTTGCCCATGTCGTCGAACGTGTAGAACGAAGCGAACAAGGTCAGGGCCCCGGTTGAATAGCCAAACTCCACGAGAAATCCCTCGCCTGCCCGATCCGCGTTCCACCAGGTGCCGGTCAGGCCGGGAGTGAGCGCGAAGCCGGTGCCGCTGGCCTGCTGCAGGAACAGCAGCAGGTCGGCGATGTCCTGGGCGGTGGGGTCGCCCATGGCGCGCCGTTCCATCGTCGAACCCGGGATACCCCAGCGCGCCTTGTGGGCCAGCTCGCTGAATTTGCCGTCGCCTTTCAGATAATCCGTTACGAAATCCACCGTGTGGCATCCATCGCAACTGGCCAGGAAGAAGGCTTCTCCGGCGGAGGCATCGGCGGTTTCGACGATGGTGTACAGGACCGGATCCTGGCCGGGATCTATTTTCGCGAAATAGCGGGCCGGGTCGCCGTCTTCGTAATTGAGGAAATCGACGATGCAGCCGATCTGCAGGTCGGAAGGGATGCCTTTCTGCCAGTTTGGCCCTTGCGGCGAGAAATCGGGGTGCTGGTTGCCCAGCGTATAACCGCGGGCGTGGTCCGCCTTGTTGACGGCCGAGTGGTCGGGTTCGAGCGGCACCCAACTGGCGGTGCCGTCGGTGTAGCTGCGGCCGGTCAGCGAGTGCAGGATCATGTCCGACGTCACTTTGCCGGTCTCGATGACCCTTGACGAGGCGTCCGCGTCGCCGGCGCCGGCGTTGGGCCGGGTTTCGATGCGGGTGCGCCGGACGTAACCGCCTTCCGTGCCGCGCCGGTCCCAGCCGTGGCACGCTTTGCAGCGGATGTAGTCGGCGTTCAAAACGTCGGTGGGAAGCACGCCCACCCCACCGGCGTCCGCCGTGGTCCAGTTGTCGTAGGCGAGCGCACCCAGCTCGACGCAGTCGCTGGGTTCCTCCTGCCCCTGGGAAGGTGATGAGACGAAAAGCAATGCTCCAATGATCAGTAACCTGATGAGTACAGTCTTCCGATCCCTATTCATTCGCACCTCCTGTTCACATCCTGGAATCGCTCAACCTGACGCCTCCGCCTAGTATCTCGCCTCATTCGGCGGCCGCGCAAATGCCCGGTGGGGTCCGATCCTGCTAGACTGCCCTGGTCCGGCGGAGAGGCTCCGGTCACAGTCTGCAAGCTGATGCGAATTGGCAATTCATAACTCGACACTGGGCAAAACGCTTTCATGACAATCCTTTCCCGAACCCTGTGCCTCTGGTTTCTGGCACTCCTGCCGGCAGGTGCCGGCGCCAACCCGCCGGATCTTGCGACCGTTCTCGACCACTTGATCCGCTCCTACGGGGGCGAGGAGAACATCCGCAAGCTGGACAACGTTTACCAGGAGTGGCGGTTCGTCGCTCTCAGGGGCAATCGCCACGGCATCGATGTGCGAAGCATTCGACTGCCACGGCAACTGAGGGTGGAGCTGACCTATCCGGACAAGCAGGAAACCCGGATACTCAATGGCGATACGAGCCATGTAATTTTCGGTGACGAGCCTGCCAGGACCGCGGGGCAACACCAGCGCGATGCCATGCGGCTGCAATTGATGCGTTTGTACACGCCACTCACTTTGCGCGACAGGATCGACTCATTGACGCTCATTCTCGAAGGCAGGAATTGCGCGCTGTCGCTGATAGAGAACGGGTTGCGGGCGGACTATCTCGTGAATATGGATACCTGGCGTATTGAGAAGGTGGTTGGGACCCTGACGGTCAACGGCGCCGGGATGCGCTTTCTGACGGAATACTCGGATTTCGAGTTCCATGAAGGCGCTCTGATACACCGCAAGGAGAACAAGTTCGCGGGCGGCGTTCACACGGCCGTGCTTCAGCTGCATCGCATCACACTGGACGCTGAATTGGATACCGGATCCTTCCTGCCGCGGTAACAAAGCCCCGATTGCCGGTGACTTAGATCATAAGTCACTACCCGGAACGGTCTTACACTGCCACATTGCAGGAGTGTAACCCGAGCGGGGAGAAGCGGAGGACCTGCTCCCCCGGGATGCCTTGCGAGGAGAACGCAATGGCCGACAGACTTCGTATCAGGCCGTACATTCTGGCGGGCCTGTTCCTCGGCGGCGCATTTGTGACGTTCGTCAATGCCGCAGATTCCGCCGATCCCAGCGACGAGATGTTCAACCCGGCGGTCATTGGGGAGGTTCGCCTGGAGATTCCCCCGTCGAGCTGGGCGGCCATCGACGACGAGGCCCTCAGCGGCTGTGCGCCCATGCACCGTTCCTATCACCGCGGAGGCGTAACAATAGGCGCAACCAACTTCCCCGGGGCCGGCATCCGGGCCAAGGGCGGCTGTGGTTCGTCGCGAACGCTGGACGAGAAGGCTGCATTCAAAGCGAACCTGTCCTGGGACGACCCGGCCGTCGAAGGCTGTGCCGAATCCCGCAAGTACAAGGGCCTGAAGAAGTTCACATTCAACAACCAGGTCGAGGACGCCAGCTACACCCATGAGCGGATCGGTTACGATTTCTTCCGCAAGCTGGGCGTTCCCGTTCCTCGCGCGGCACCGGCCCGCGTCTACGTGAACGACGAACTCTGGGGCTTGTACCTCAACCTGGAGACCATCGACCGGCGCTTCCTGGCCAGGCATTTCGACTCCAGGAAAGGCATGCTCTACGAAGGGGACTACGGCTGTGACATCGGCGAGGAGGCCTGCTTCGAGGAAAAATTCGACACCGATGCCTGTGACGGGCCGCGGGAGGGGTACGACCCGACGGACAAGACCCCGCTGCGGGAACTGCACGCCCGGCTGGCGCAAATCCCGAACGACGAATTCTATCCCGCGATCGAGCGCGTGTTCGACTTCGACAACTACCTGACGATGTGGGCGGCCTCAACCCTGATGGGCTACTGGGACGGCTATCCCAGCGACCCCAACAACTACCGCATTTACCATGATCCTACCGACGATCGTTGGAACCTGATCCCCACCGGCATCGACCAGCTATTCGAAAAGAACGTCGACCCCTTCAAACCAGTTGGCCTGCTCAGCGTCCGCTGCCTCGCCGATGACGACTGCGAAGCCGCTTTCCGCAACCGGCTGGCCGCAGTGATCGACCAGTTCGAGGCCGGCAATTACGCGGCCATGGCGCGGAGCATCGCGAAACAGATACAGACGGATGTCGAAGCCGACCCGCGCAAGGAAATCACCGTGGACGAATGGCGAGCCGCCGTGGACAGCACCGTGGAGTACATCCGGAGGCGGCCCGGGGAACTGCGCGAACTGCTCGCGCGGGGGGAACAGAAAGCCGCGCCCAGGGACTTTCATTTCCACGCGCTCACCGATCCCCAGGATAATCGATTCATTTACGTGACCTGGTACGCTCAGGCTGACGATTCCGCGGAAAGTCGGCGCTGGTTCACCGCCAAAGGCTATTTTGAGGGTCTCTCGGCCACGATGGACGCCGTCGAACTGGCTGGCAGTAGCTCCGGGGGCGCCAAAATCGGGACCGTGATCGTCGACTTCGTGGACTGCGCCACCGCGAACTTCATCTTCAAGCCGCAGGACCCGGCCTTGACGGCCGACAGTCGAACCGCCCGCATCGACAGCGAAATCTGGAAATACTGCGATTAAGGGAAGGAA
>CALKKN010000179.1 GCA_937995275.1 uncultured Lysobacterales bacterium
ACGCCGCTGGCAGCGGCGACCTGCGTCGTCTCACGGATACCGTCAATGAACGGTACGCGGCCATCGACTGGGCAGTGCCGCAGATCGTCGAGGTGCCGTCATCCCATACTGACCGGCCCATCTACTCGAAGCTCTACCTGCCCCGCGACTTCGACCCCGCGCACAGCTATCCGGCCGTGATGTTCGTGCACGGGGCCGGCTACACCCAGAGCGTCCACATGGGCTGGCCCTATTATTTCCGCGAGTTCATGTTCCACACCGTGCTCGCCAATGCCGGCTACGTCGTCCTCGACATGGACTATCGCGCTTCGCGCGGCTATGGGCGCGATTGGCGCACGGCAATCTACCGGAACATGGGGCATCCCGAACTCGAGGACTACCTCGACGGCATCGAGTACCTGGCGGAGAACCATGGCGTCGATCGCGGCCGCGTGGGTATCTATGGCGGCTCATACGGCGGTTTTATGACGTTCATGGCCCTGTTCCGGGCCCCGGAGGCTTTTGCTGCCGGGGCGGCGCTGCGGCCGGTGGTGGACTGGATGCACTACAACGATCCGTACACTGCGCGCATTCTCAACCCGCCCCTCATCGATCCGGAAGCCTACCAGCGGAGTTCGCCCATACATCATGCCGCGGGACTGCAGAAGCCCCTGCTGATCGCCGTTGGCATGCAGGACGACAACGTGTTTTTCCAGGATTCGGTGCTCCTCGTTCAGCGCCTGATCGAGTTGCAAAAGGAGCATTTCGAGATCGCGATCTACCCGCTGGACGCCCACAGCTTCGTGCACCCCGATTCCTGGCTGGACGAGTACCGGCGGATATTCAGGCTCATGGAGTCCAACCTCAAATGATGCAAACGGTCGAGCCGGCCGGATATGGGGTAGCGAGTTTCTGGTGCGGAATCCAGGTCGCGAGGATCGGCCCGTTGATCCGGCGCCTGGTGTTCGCGGCGTTCCTGCTGGGCCCGGCCACGGGGGCGATAGCCGCCGATCCGGCCGCCGGGGTTGGCGCTGCCGAAGTGCCGGCGGAGCCAGCAGAGCACAGCTATGGCCTCGACTACGAAGCGGTGTTCCTTCCCGGGGAAGGCCGGGTGCGGATGAGCGTGACGCTCCTGCAGTCGCGCGACCTGGTTCGGCGTGTACAGTTTGATTTCGATCCATCCCGCTACAGCGATTTTGCGGCGGACGGTGAACTGGAGGTCGCCGACAATCGGGTCAGCTGGCAGCCACCGGCAGGTGGCGGCGCCCTGCGGTTTCAAGTGCGGCTGGATCACCGCCGGGGGCAGGGCGGTTTCGACAGCCGCTTGGCGAACGACTGGGCCGTGTTCCGCGGTGACGATCTGATGCCGGCGGTCACGGTCAGAACGCTGAAAGGCGCCTCGTCACGGGCGCGGTTGCGCCTGCAGGGGCCGGAAGGCTGGTCCTTCGTCACCGCGTATCCCCGGGCGGAAGACGATTCGGATTGGTACCGCGTGGAACGGGCCGACCGGCGATTCGACCGACCTGTCGGCTGGATGACAGCCGGCCGTCTGGGCGTCCGCCGGGACCAAATCGCCGACCGGCGCGTGGCGGTGGCCGGCCCGACCGGCCAGGGAGTGCGCCACCTGGACATGCTGGCTTTCCTGCGCTGGAACCTGCCCGAGCTGGTGGACGTTTTTCCCGGCTTTCCGGAACGCCTGCTGGTCGTGTCGGCCGGCGACCCTATGTGGCGCGGCGGGCTGTCCGGCCCGGCATCCCTCTATATTCACGCGGAGCGTCCGCTGATCAGCGGCAACGGCACCAGTACCCTGCTCCACGAACTGGTCCACGTGGCGCAGGGTTATCGGGCCGCCCGGGACGAGGACTGGATCGTGGAGGGCATCGCCGAATACTACACGCTGGAGATCATGCGCCGCTCGGGGACGATTTCGGAACCCCGTTACCGGCTCGGATTCGAAAAGCTCGAAAAGTGGGCGGCCCGGTCCGCAGGCCTGCAGTCGGATGCGTCCACGGGCGCGCGCACTGCCAGGAGCGTAATGGTGATGCGGGACCTGGACGCGGAATTGCGCGATCGCAGCGGAGGCGAGTACAACCTGGATGACGTTGCGCGCCAACTGGCCGTGGACGACCGCCCCGTCAGCCTCGAGCGCCTGCGGGAGCTGGCGGGCACTCTGGCGGGCGGGCCCGTCGAGGCACTTTCGGAACAGCGGCTCGGGATGGAGTGACCACCCCGTCTGCGCGCACGAAGTTCACGCGCCTCTTCCGGGTTGGGATCACCCGTTCGGGTCAGCGTCCGGCGAGCTTGCGGAACCGCTCGACATAGACCTCGCCCTGCCGCTGCCAGGAGTAGTTCATGCGCATGCCGTTCTGCATCAGTTTGCGCCAGGTTCTTTTATCCCGGTACAACCACAGGGCGTAGTCGATCGCCCAGTGCAGCGCCGGCGCGTCGTAATGGTCGAAGACGATGCCGTTGCCCTGGCCGGAGTGCGGGTCGAACAGCTGGACCGAGTCGGCCAGGCCGCCGGTGCGGCGGACGATTGGCGGGGTGCCGTAGCGCAGGCTGTACATCTGGTTCAGGCCGCAGGGTTCGAAGGCAGACGGCATCAGGAAGGCGTCCGACCCGGCCTCGATCCAGTGCGCGAGCTCCTCGTTGTAGCCGCGGTAGATGCCGACGCGGTCGGGCATCTGATCGCGCAGCCACTGGAAGTAGTCCTCGTACCTCGCCTCGCCGCTGCCCAGCGCGACCAGGC
>CALKKN010000180.1 GCA_937995275.1 uncultured Lysobacterales bacterium
GGCGGCGGCCGCCGCCGCCAGCGATATTGAGCAGGCGCCCGGTGTCATCGAGGGCAGCCTGGTGAATTCCGACGACGGCAGCCCGGTCGCAAACGCCCGGATTTTCATCAGCGGCGTCTCCACGGACATCCGCAGCGATGCCGACGGCCGCTTCAGCGCCGAGGTACCGGCCGGCACGCGCTCGGTATCGGTATTGCACTCCGGTTTCAACACGCTGACGCGCGACAACATCGAAGTGCCCGAGGGAGGCGCGGCGACCCTTGAACTCCGCCTCACGCCGGCGGGCTCGGAATTACCGGAATATGTCGTGGTGGTACCGCACATATCCGGCAGCCTGGCTTCGGTCCTCGAGGAGCGGCGCGACGAAGTGGCGGTGGCCAACATCCTCGGTTCCGAGGCGATTTCCAGGGCCGGCGACAGCGACGCCGCGGGCGCCCTGAGGCGCGTAACCGGCCTGACGCTGGTCGGCGGGCGTTTCATCTTCGTGCGCGGGATGGGCGAGCGCTATTCCAGCACCCTGCTGAACGGCGCCAACGTACCCAGCCCGGACCCGACCCGCCGCGTGGTCCCGCTGGACCTGTTCCCTGCCGGCATCATCGACAGCATCGCGGTGCAGAAGAGCTTCACGCCCGACATGCCAGCCGAGTTTGGCGGGGGTACGGTTCAACTGCGGACTAAAGCCGTGCCCGAGGCGCCATTCTTCAACATCGAGGCCAAGCTGGGTTACCGGGACAACACCACCGGCAAGTCCGGCCTCGACTATCGCGGCGGCGGCAGCGACTGGACCGGTTACGACGACGGCACGCGCGATTATCCGGAACTGTTCGCGGCCGCGATCGCAGACGGCACCCGCCTCAAGGAATTCAGCCGATTCACCGGCGAGGGCTACACCAGGGAAGAGCTGGAGGCGATCGGCGAATCGCTCTCAGTCAACTACCAGGTATATGACAAGGAGCCCCCACCCAACGTGGGCTTCGACGTCGCGAGCGGCACCCGCTTCGAGGCCGGGGAGAGCGTCACGCTGGGGATCATGGGCGCCCTGGGTTACGACGACAAGTGGGCGACGACCGTACAACGGCGGACGGACTGGGTGGTCGGTGGCGACGAGCTGGTTTCCCAGAATGACTACACGTACGACACCACGCTGCGCAACATCGACCTCAGCGGCTACCTGACGCTGGGCGCCGAACTCGGCGATCATCACCGTCTGACGTACAACTGGATGCTGCTGCGCAGCACGATCGACCGGACGCAGCGCCAGCAGGGCATCAACCAGGACGCCGCGGGCGGCGAGGTGCAGTTCACGGAGCTGGAATGGATCGAACGCCAGATGCAGGCGAACCAGCTGCTGGGCGAGCACACCATCCCGGCGCTGTGGGACATGCAATGGCGCTGGGACTTCACCAAGGCCACCGCCAATGCAGACGCGCCCGACACCAGGACGTACCGCTACGATCCGGACACGCTGACACCGGAACTCGACGACCTGATCTACTCGATTCGCAATGACAGCAATCAGCGCCGCTGGTCCGAGCTCGAAGACAACAGCGACACCTGGAACCTCAACCTGCTGCAGCCCATCCCCACCGGCGAGCGCGTCGACCTGTCTTTGCGGGCCGGCCTGAGCTCGGTTGAGAAGGACCGGATTTCGAGCATCCGGCGCTTCCAGTTCGGCAACCGCGGTCCGATATCGGCCGATCCCGACCTGCGCCGCAACCTGAATCCCAACGACGTGATCTTCGACGAGACCATCGATCCCCGGGGGTGGCAGATCAACGAACTCACGATCCCCACCGACGCCTACACGGCTGACCAGACGCTCGACGCCTGGTACCTGGCGCTGGATTTCACGTTCAACGAGTGGCTGCGTCTCGGCGGCGGGCTCCGCCAGGAACAATCCGACCAGTCGGTCGTCACTTTCGACATCTTCAACCCGCGGGGCGACCCGATCGTCTCGGAACTGTCGACCGACGATACGTTCTACTCCTTCTCCGCCACCCTGATGTTCGGGGACCATCAGCTACGGGCCGGTTACGGCGAAACCACCAACCGTCCCGATTTCAAGGAGCTTTCGCCGGCGCTGTACAAGGACCCGCTGCTGGACCGCCTCGTCAAGGGCAATCCGGACCTGATCCAGGCTTATCTCAAGAACTACGATATCCGCTGGGACTGGTACTTCGACCAGGGCGAATTCGTCTCTCTCGGCGCCTTCTACAAGGACTTCACCGACCCGATCGAAACGGTCATCATCCCCAGCGCCAACAGCATCACCAGTTTCGACAACGCGAAAACGGCGGAAAACCTGGGCGTCGAATTCGAGCTGTACACCGACCTCGATTTCGTCGGCCGCTGGTGGGGTGAGCGCGACTGGTGGGCCAAGTGGTACATCAATACCAACTATGCCTGGATCGATTCGACGATCGAGTTGTCGGAACGGAACTCATCGATCCAGACCTCGTCCTCGAGGCCGCTGCAGGGCCAGTCACCCTACGTCTGGAACTTCCAGATCGGCTATGACGACCTCGATCGCGGCATCAATGCGGCGCTGCTGTTCAACGTGTTCGGCGAACGCATCGTCGACGTGGGCACCAACGGCGCGCCGGACGTCTACCAGCAACCGCGTGAGGTGCTGGACTTCGTCTATGCGCACAAATTCCGGGACCACTGGAAATTCAAGTTCAGGGCGCGCAACCTGCTGGACGCGGAGGTGCTCGTCCTGCAGGGCGACAGGGTGAAGACGCAGTTTTCCCTTGGGCGCGAATATACCGCCGCGTTGGAGTGGTCCTACTGAATAGCCGCCGCGGCCGGCGGCCGCGCGATCACTCCGCCGGTTTTTCACCCTCTGCCGCGAGGTCGATGACGGCGGCGTCCAGAGCCGTATGCCGGATGTCGCGCCCGTGCACCAGGTAGAAGATGTACTCGGCGATGTTCCCGCAGCGGTCGCCCATGCGCTCCAGCGCCCGGGCAGCCCACAGGATGTTGAGGATCCGGGGAATGGACTTGGGATCCTGGGCCATGTACGTAATCAGCTGGCGCGTGATGGAAACGTACTTGCTGTCCACCCGCTTGTCGGACTTGACCACGCGCACGGCGGTCTGCACATCCATGCGCGCGAACGCGTCGAGAATGGTCCGGAGCATCTCCCGGACTAGGTTGCCCATGTGTTCCATCTCGTGGTGGATGTCTTCGGTCAGCGAGCCGTCGGGCTCCTCCTCCACCATTCGGGCGACGCGCTTGACCTCGTCGCCGATGCGCTCGAGGTCCGTGATGGTCTTGATCACGGCCATCACCAGCCGCAGATCGGAGGCAGCCGGTTGCCGGCGCGCGACGATCCGCGTGCATTCCTCGTCGATCTCCACCTCCAGCGCATTGACCCGGTAGTCGTCCGTCACCACCTGCTTGGCCAGCCGGGTGTCGCCGGCGACCAGCGCCGTCATCGCACGGCCGAGCTGCTCTTCCACGATGCCGCCCATCTGCAGCACCTTGTTGCGGATGTCCTCGAGTTCCTCGTTGAACTGACGGGAAATGTGATGTCCGAGATCCAGTTGGTCCATGTCGCTGCCCTGCTCAGCCGTAACGGCCGGTGATGTAGTCTTCCGTGCGCTTTTCGGCCGGGTTGGTGAATATCTGGTCGGTGTCGCCGTACTCGATCAGCTCGCCCAGGTACATGAACGCGGTCCGGTCTGAAACGCGCGCGGCCTGTTGCATATTATGCGTCACAATGATGATTGTGTACTGCTGCTTGAGCTCGTGGATCAGTTCCTCGACCTTGAGGGTGGAGATGGGGTCGAGCGCCGAGCACGGCTCGTCCAGCAGGATCACCTGCGGCTGTACGGCAATGGCGCGGGCGATGACCAGCCTCTGCTGCTGCCCGCCGGACAGGCCGAACGCAGGCTCCTGCAGCCGGTCCTTGACCTCGTCCCACAGCGCCGCCCCCCGCAGGGCCCATTCCACCGTTTCGTCCAACAACCGGCGCTTGTTGATGCCCTGGATACGCAGTCCATAAGCCACGTTTTCGTATACCGACTTGGGGAAGGGATTAGGCTTCTGGAACACCATTCCGACCCGCCGGCGCAATTCCGCGACGTCGACTTTCTTTTTCTGGATGT
>CALKKN010000181.1 GCA_937995275.1 uncultured Lysobacterales bacterium
GCCTCGGGTTCGTTCGCAGCCTCCAGCTCCGCCGCCGGCTCTTCCAGGGCCTTCAGCGTGACGCTTTCGATCATCTCCGGCGTAAGGGGCTTGCGGACGAATCCGCTGACGCCGAGCACCGACGCCTTGGCCTCGTTTTCCTCGGTACCGTAGCCGGTGATGACGACGACGGGCGTCCAGGGGCATTTGGCCCTGATGCGCTCCGCGACTTCCAGGCCGTCCATACCCGGCATCTTGATGTCGGTGAAGACGACGTCGTATTCCTGCTCGTCGATGTCGCGCAGACCTTCCTCGCCGTTCAGGGCCGTGTCCACTTCATAGCCCTTGCCAGAGAGGACGCGGTCGAAACTGCGGCCGACCACTGCGTCATCGTCGATGACAAGTACGTGTCTCTTGGCGTTCATGATCTACCTCCTGACCTCGTTCAATGGGTGACCGGCCGGCGACCGGGCTCGCGCCCGGCGAGGTCATCTGCCTCCCGGTCATTCTGATTTCTGTGCAGCGCCCAGCGCTTCTGCGTCCAGGCTTCGTTGGCGGCCCTGATGACGTCCTCGGGACCGACCGGCTTGGCAATGTAGTTGTGCGCGCCGAGCCGGACCGCTTCCTTGGCCGATTCGATGGTCGGATAGCCCGTGATGACGACCACTTCGCTGTCCGGCCACCGCTCCTTGAGTGTCCTGAGGACCTCCATGCCGTCCAAGCCGGGCATTCTCAGGTCGAGCAGGACGACATCGAACGGCTGCCGCTCCATTACATGCAGCGCCTCCTGCCCGTCCGAGGCCGCTTCGGCGTGACATCCGGTTACGGACAGGCTTCGCAGATGGCTGCGCCGTACCACTTCCTCGTCGTCGACGATGAGAATGCTGGCTTTGTCGTTCATGGGACCACCTCGTGAATTCCTTGCACCTATGGAGATGCAATAGGCATGCCAGCTGGAACCCGATCTTAGGTCAATCCGACAAATGCAAGAAAAACAATTAGATAGGGTTACACCTGGAAAGGATTCGGGGACGGTCGAGCCGGCCGCTGAAGGGCGGACGTATGGAATTCCTATACATCGACGGGGCGACGTTCGCAGACTTTTTCTGTTAATTCAGAAACTTGTGGAGATAGCGGGGTGTACATATTTTCTGTACAGGGGTCCGGTTACGCAAATGTCGATGTAATTAGTTGAATTTATACACATAAAAAAGAAGCCCCGGGAATCGGGGCTTCCTGATCATGAGACCTGCGGTCTGACCCGACTGCGGGCTATTCCCCGGTCGGCGTGCTCTCGTGGCAATTCTCGCAATTGACCGCGGAGCCGTCGATTCCCTCGGGGTGGGGGATTTCGGTAATCATTTCGTGGCAATCGATGCACGACCACATCTCGTGGTCTTCCACGTTGAACCCGCCCTCGTCCGTGTGAATCCTGGGGTGATCGGAGCTCTCCGGGGCGGCCCGCGGCTCGTCGGCGTGGCATTCGAGGCAGGTCGCATTGTCGCTCAGGTCCTCAGCAAGTGCCCCGGTGCTGAGGCCGAGCCCCAGCGCGATGACACAGGCGGTAACAGAAGCGAGGTAGAGAAATTTTCTTGAGATCATGGCAGGTCCTCCTGGTGCTCCTCGTGGTAAGTGCTACAGAATAGGTGGTAAGTTATGAATCAATTCTGACCTGGATCATTATTGTCTGCCACCGGCAACAATATAGTCCAGCCTGTATATTGCCACTGTTTTGGGATGCTATCGAGCGGTGCTTCCGAAGAGGAGTGCCGGTAATGAGAAGAAGGAATGTGATGAACTTGTCGAACTCCCATGTCCGCACCCAGGTTGGAACGCTGCTCCTGCTGGCGTTGGGCCTGTTCCTGGCCGACCCTGTCAGCGCTGTCACCATGGACCCCAAGCTCGCCAGCGACAAGTGCCTGCGCTGCCACGGCCGCGAGGGATTTTCCCGCGAAGACGCCACCGGGGTGGAGCGCGACCTGCATGTCACTGCCGATGCGTTTCATGCAAGCGTGCACGGCCAACAGGAGTGCATCGGCTGCCACGAGGACATCACCAAGGTGCCGCACCGCAAGAACGTCGACCGCAAGGTCGGCTGCGTCTCATGCCACCTGGAGGAGTGGGGCAAGGTGCAATCGGGCGAGGCGAGCACGGTCAACGGGAATCTGGAAAATGTCGTCGAGCACATCGAGAGTTACATGGACTCCCTGCACGCCCGTCCGCGTATCGACGACCAGTCCCGCACCAATGCGACCTGCCACGATTGCCATGGCTCGCATTACATCCAGTCACTCGATCGGGTGGCGCGCTCCGAGAATTACATCGACCTGCCGAACATGTGCGGAAAGTGTCATGCTGAGGTGTTCGAGCAGTACAAGACATCGGTGCACGGTCAGGAATGGGCCGCCGGCATAGCCGGGGCCGCGATTTGCGCCGACTGCCACAGTCGTCACGGCGTGGGCGAGGTCGACGGCAGCAGCGCTCGGGTTCAGGTAACCGAGAACTGCGGCAACTGCCACCACGACAGTCTCGAAACGTACCTGCACACCTACCACGGCAAGATCACGCGGTTGGGGTACGGCGAGACCGCGAAGTGCTTCGATTGCCACGGTGCCCACGAGATTCAACGGGTGGAGAATCCGGTCTCGAAGGTCCACATGGACAACCGGCTGGAGACCTGCCAGACCTGCCACGAGGGGGCTACCGCGGGTTTCGTCACCTTCCAGCCGCACGGTGACGCCAGCGACCGCCAAAAATCTCCGCAGATGTGGTTCGCCCAGACCTTCATGATCGGCCTGCTGCTCGGCACCTTCGCCTTTTTCTGGCTACACTCGGCGCTGTGGTTCTACCGCGAATACAAGGACCGCAAGGAAGGCAAGAACCGCCCACACGTGCTGACCGAGGCCCTGCCCGAGGGCAAGACGCACTTCCGGCGCTTTGGACGCTGGTGGCGTCTGGCCCACCTCGTAGGCGCGCTCTCGATCATGACCCTGACACTGACGGGGGTCAGCGTTCTCTTCGCCGACAGCTCTTGGGCGCCTTACATCATGGGAGTGCTCGGCGGGCCCGAAACGGCCGGCTACATTCACCGGGTCGGCGCGATCGGATTTATCAGCGTGTTCTTCATCCATCTGATCTACTTCGCGATCCGCATCGGGCGCAACTGGCGCACGTTCGAGTGGTTCGGGCCCAACTCCCTGGTGCCGAGCTGGCAGGACCTGAATGACGCGGTGGCGATGTTCCGCTGGTTCTTCGGGCTGGCGCCTCGGCCCGCCCTCGATCGCTTCACCTATTGGGAGAGATTCGACTACTGGGCCCCGTTCTGGGGCATGACCATTATCGGTATCAGCGGGCTGATCATGTGGTTCCCGATCAAGTTTGCATCCTTCCTGCCGGGCTGGGCGTTCAACGTGGCGCAGATCGTGCACGGCGAGGAGGCATTCCTGGCCGCGGTGTTCCTGTTCACGGTCCACTTCTTCAATAACCACTTCCGGCCGGACAAGTTCCCGCAGGATACGACCATGTTCACCGGCCGCGTGCCGCTGGAGATTTACAAGCATGAACACCGGCGCGAATACGAACGCCTGCGTGCCTCCGGCGAACTGGAGAAATACCTCGTTGATGCCCCGACCGAGCCACAGTCCCAGGCAGCGAGCCTGCTCGGCGCGACCCTGATCACCTTCGGCCTGTTCCTGCTGACGCTGGTCATCACCGGTTTCCTGGGGCTCTAGCATTGGCGGCGGGGGATGGCTGTATAATCGGAGGCGTCATGAAAAGACTGCTTATAGCTGCGGGTGTTTCCCTGCTGATTGCGGGCTGCGGCGGCGATCGCGAACCTGCGCCGCCCGCTGTCGATATCGAAGCCGGGAAATCCATCGTGGCGGCCAACTGCACCGGCTGCCACAGCCTGGACGGCGCCGGTAAGACTGCCGAAATACCGAATCTTGCCGGCCAGCCGGCCGACTACCTGGTCGAGGCGATGCACGCCTATCGCGAGGGCGTCAGGCACCACGCCGCCCTGAAAGACCTGATCACCGGTTTCAGCGAGGTGGACATCCGTAACATCGCCGGCTATTTCGCCGGTTTGCCGCCGGTGCCGCCGCAGGGTGCATTGCCCGCGGGCGAGGTCGCCTATCGGGAGGGCCGCGAATTCGCCTCTGTCTGTGTCGATTGCCACGGTGAGCGTGGCGTCAGCATGTCGCCCGGCGTGCCCAGCCTGGCCGGCCAGCAGCCGGCGTACCTGATCGTGGCGACCCAGGAGTATGCGGACGGCAGCCGCGGCCATGCCGGCAAGGAAGATATGTTGAAGGGCCTCGACGAGGTGGACATCGAAAAGATGGCCATGTATTTCTCGGCCCAGGCGCCAAGTCTGCGTGAGCCGCCGCTGTTCGGCGACCCGCAGGCCGGCGAGGCCCGGACCGCGATGTGCGGAAGTTGTCACGGCGCGCGGGGGGTAAGCCATGATCCGCTGGTTCCCAACCTTGCGGGGCAGGAGCCCACCTATCTGGTGAACGCCATCCAGGCGTACCGCGACCGGGAGCGCAGCCACGAGGACATGGTGGCGGACAAGACCGATCAGGAGATCGAGGACATTGCCGCTTTCTACTCCGTGCAGGCAGCCGGCTCACTGGCCGACACGGGCGAGGAAATCGAGTCCATCGTCGCCAAATGCAACCGTTGTCACAGCCAAGTGCCGGGCGAGACGACCCTGGTATTGCCCACGCTGAACGGACAGAAGCGCGAGTACCTGCTGCGTGTCATGAAAGAATATCGTGACGCGGAGCGCGGCAGTTCCATGATGCACAAGATGAGTTCAGGCTACAGCGACGAGCTGCTGGAGCAACTGGCCGACTGGTACGCTGCCCACCCCTGACCATTCTCGTGATGGCGCCTGGCGCTGTGGCCGCGGGATCAGCGCAAAGGGACGCGGCGTCCGGGTCTGTACCTTCACTGTGAACCCCGCGCACGCCGATGAGTTTCGGCTGAAGCGAACAGTACGCCGGTTTCATCGGCCTGAACGAGCCGCCATTGCGGATGGCGGTGCAGGTATTCGATCAAAGGATAGACTTCCTCGTCCGGCGCGAAGTAGTTCCTGTACGCAACCATGACCAGACTGAAGTCGGCTTGCGTGAAGAACTCGCGGCCGTCTTCCGTCATCCACAGTATATGCGTGTAGGGAACCGTTCTCTGCGGCTCCATCAGCCTGCCGTCAATAAACACCCGGTTGGCCGGCCACAGCTTCCAGGTCAGGTAACCTCCCCAACTGAGCGTATTGAAAATCCGTCCCTGCAGCCCTTGCCGCGCGACGGTTTCGGCGAGCCGCACCGGATAGAGTTGACTCATGATGCCAATCCGAAAAGCGTTTCCCCGAGCGGTGCCGACGATCAGAAAAGCCGCGAAAAACAGGGCTGCACTCAGGATCAGCCCTGTTCTGGCCCGGCCTGGGTCGCGTTGCAGAAATCCACCCGCATGGCGCGCAATCAGCGGAGCCGTAAAGATCACCATGAAGGGCACGTACCGATTGGCGTCAAAACTGATCGCGATGATCAGGGCCAGCAGACCCCCTTCGACGATCAGGCGCTTGCGAATCAGGATCACCAGTGTCGGCACCGCAGCGACGCAGAGCACCCAGTAGTAAGGCAAAAACGGTGCGCTCCTCAGGTTCGGGAGGAGCTGGAAGGGGCTCAGGTACTCGGTAATTCTCCCCTGTAGCGGGTCGGCCTGCAGTTTGAAGAGATACTCGTAGGTGGTCACGCCATTCGGCGTTGCGACGGTTGCCAGGAGGCAAAGCCCGAAGACGGTCAGTAGCAGGACATGCGGGTCGCTCCACGCGCCCCGGCGATGCATGAATCGCTGCTCGGCGATGTACATTACCGTAAAGGCGCCGAGAAAAGCTGCTCCCAGCAGCACGCCGGGATGGGTGTTGGCCCATGCGACGAACAGCAGGGGCAACGCATACAGTGCTTTCCGGTGACCGCCGAAACGGAATTCCTCGAGTAACAGCACCATCAGGGCGAAGTAAGCGAAGGAAAACGCCTGCGGGCGGTCGCTGAGATACCCCCGCAGCGCCATCGCCGCGATGAACAGCACGAGCAGCGTAACGAGGCGCCTTGTCGGATCGGTGGGGCAGCGGTACACCAGTGTCAGAAATACGGCCATGAGCAGGAGCACGCGCAGGATGACGACAGCGGAACTGTCCCCAACGCGATAGGCGCCGAAGAGAATCAGCTGACCGAGCCACTGGCCCTTCAGAACCGTCGAACCCCAGTAGTTGGTGGTTTCATAGACCCCGAAAGGATCGCTGTCGGGGATCGTGCCGCTTTCGATGATGAAGCGGCCTGTCGCGAGATGCCACCAGGTGTCGCTGTCGACGACCGGTGTCGTGAAATAGCCGCAGGCAAGGACCAGAAGCGCCGCCAGGGCAAGACGGAACGCTGCAGTTTCAAAGCGTCCGTTGGTCATGCTGAGTTCAGCTTGAACAGGATCGAATGAATCAGCTCACCGCGACCCTGGGCAGTTTCCAATTCTTCAGAGGGTACCGTTCGGGCCGATTTCGTGGCGTAAACGCACGTGATCGGGAACGCGATAGAACCACATCTGGTACATCGACACGAGCCACATGACGGCGAACGACAGGGCATTGATCATGCCGGCGATCAGCACCACCCACGCGAACGGCGTCCACACCTTCGTTACGTACCAGCCGATCACGTCGATGCTCACGCCGCCAAATGGCAGCAGGATGATAAGCGACTTCAGCCATAGCGGCCGCAGGAAAGCATGGCTGAAAATGAAGCCGAGAATGAAGAAAATGAACGTCAGGCCGAACAGGTGGATGTGCGACACACGGACCAGTGTGTACAGGTCGGTGCCCGTATCCTGAGCCACCACGGCCGAAATGTTGTCGTAGCCGTCGAGATTCGACAGATGCGGGTTGCTGCCATCGTGGCAGGCGAGGCAGTTGACCTCGACGATGGCCTCGATGTCCGCTGTGTAAGCTCGCTTGTTGGCTCCCTCGCGCATCCAGTCCAGCATCGCAGCCAGGTCTCTTTGCGGCAACATGCCCGACATCGGTCCCCGCAGGGCTTTCTCGAGTGCGGTCGTCTCGGCGCTGCCGCTGTAGGTGATCTTTATGTCCTCGACCGAAAGACCGGGCTTGGCGTCGGCCCCCGAGTGCGCTGCAAATACGTAAATCGCAGCAAACAGATAACCCAGGCCGAGCACCAGCAAGGCGCCCGTAAACAGGGCGCGCATGCTGATGGGAAGTTCCTGAAAATGCCGGTACAGGCGGTGGATGGCTTTATCGTTCATGAAAATCGTTCCCTGCGACCCGGCCCCAGCGCGCCGGGTCGGGCTCTTTCGGCCTGCGTTTCAGCGATCAGTTGCCGCCGAGCGATTTGAAGTGAGCGGCGAGGTCCGCCATGTCCTGTTCGCTCAGGTCCGCGGCGTAGTCTGCCATCATGCCGCTCTCGTCCTCGCGTTCCCCGGACTTGTAGCCCTGGAGTGCGGCCACGAAACTGGCTTTGTCCATGCCCGCGATTTTCGGGTTGTCCTCGTCACCCATGCCGTCCTCGCCGTGGCAAGCTCCGCAGTCTGCCGCCAGCTCGGCGCCGCGCGCCGCGTCACCACCCGCCTGCACCGTGCCGGCGGCCAGCATCAAACAAATTACCAGGGCAATCATCAATCGTGTGGTCATTTTCTATACTCCTCTCTGATCCTCTGAAACTTGGGTTCAGCCCGCTGAGCGTTTCCGGGTGCTCGGGGATGATACCCGGCCCTACTCCGCCTCATCCTCACAAGGCAACTGCATATACACTACCGATTTGGGTTGGCTGGACGCATAGTATTCGACAATGGTTTCGATGTCGGTCTCGCTCAGCGGGGCGGACATGGCGTGCATCGCCGAGTTGCCGCGTGCGGTTCCGGCATAAGCCTCCAGCGCAGTCGTCAGGTAGGCCCGTTCCTGGCCGGCCAGCATCGGGAAGCGCGGGTCGGTGCTGTTGCCTTCGATGCCGTGGCAGCGCTCACAGCGGGTAATCCACTCGGCCGTGGTCAGCGGCGTGCGGACGTTCCGGCGCACGGGTTCCTGGCCGGCATAGAAGGCGGCCAGATTCTGCACGTCTGCATCGCTCAGCCCTTCGACGGCCTCGAACATGCTCTCGTGGGGCCGTTTGCCTTCCTGGTAAGCCTCCATCGCCTTGACGAAGTAGCGCGCATCCTGACCTGCCAGGGTCGGCATGTTCGCACCCGTCGGGTTGCCGTCCGCCCCATGGCAGTTGGCGCAGCCCTCTGCCAGTGCCTGACCCAGATCCGGGTTTCCATCGCCCGTCGTTTCCGTTCGGCGGGGTTCCTGCACGGCATAAAACGTCCCCATTTTCATCAGGGTATCGTCGTCGAACTCGGCGACCAGCCTCTGCATCAGGCGATGACCCCGCTCGCCGTTGCGGTAAGACTGCATGGATTGGACGAAGTAGGCCGGGTCCTGCGCCGTGAGGTTGGGCATGCCGGAGCCCGAGGCGTTGCCGTCCTCGCCATGGCACTTCACGCATTTTGTCATCTCTTCGCGAATGGGCGCGAAGGGATCGCCGCCCTTCTTCTGGACGGCATCGGCCCAGTCCGCGTCCCGCGGTTGCGGGCCCGGGGGCGTCAGGTTCGCATAGTAAGCCGCTACGGCCAGTAGCGCTTCATCGTTCAGGAATCCGATTGCGTGGTTCATGTCGTCGTTACGCCGTTCGCGCTGCTGATACGCCAGCAGCACGCGATGCAGGTACACCATCCGCTGACCCGCCAGGTGCGGGATTCCCGGCGCCGTACTCACGCCATCCTGACCATGACAGCTCGCACAGGCGGTGTTCGCGACGTCCCAGCCCCGCTCCAGAACGGCCCGGCTCGGTGTCAGCACCGCCCGCTCCGCGGCGGTGACCGGCTCCGTCGAAACCGGGTTCTGGGCCAGCGAAGTGATCGGCAGCAGCAGGAACGTGCTCAGAGCTGCCACGGCCAGCGACGACTTCATCATTCTCAAATGTCTCCTGCGAGTCATTGCCAAATGCCCGCGAACATTACAACTGATATGCCCGCAGAAAGCGAATTTGCCGTCCCTGTTTTCGTTCGATGGACGACGCCCGCCGCATTATGAATTCCATTGGGCGCGGCGTTAAGCGGGGACGTGTCCTGTCGCTCGGATGGGAACCATCGGCAACCGGGATTACAGATCCCCGATCTGCAGTGACTGATCGCGTACCAGCCAGTGCGTCAGGTCGCCGCTGGAAACCATGCCGACGACGTTGCCGTTGTCGACCACCGGCAGATGCCGGATCCGTTTGGTCGTGACCAGGGCGCGGGCTTCTTCCAGGGTAGTCGAAGGGGTGACGCAGACGGGATCGGACGACATGACCTCGGACACCAGGGTATGCGTCGGATCCAGGCCCCCGCCCAGAACCCGGGTCATCGCGTCCCGCTCGGTGAAGATTCCCACCAGCTGCTCGCCTACCATGACGAGCATCGCACCGATTTTGAGTTCGTTCATCTGACGCACGCATTCGGTGACCGAAATCTCGGGGGCTACGGAGTGGACCGCGGCGCTTCGCTCTTCCATCAGTTTGCTCAGCGGCTCGGCCTTATCGCTCTTACCGCGGTGAATGAAGATCCCGATGGCGACCACGAGGCCGAACAGCAGCAAGACATAGACCGACCATTCGAGGAAGGGAAAGGGCAGATCCACCTCCTCGGCATGGATCAGGGATGTGGACTGCAGCAGTACGGCTGCAAGCGCCAGTCTGTGAATTCGGCTCATCTCAGTGCCTCCATGGCTTTCCGGCCTCAGTCACGTTTCCTGGGGCGGGTCCGCCCACGGTGGAAACAGCCGCACCAGCAAGGCCAACAGCGCGAATGGCGCCAGCGTGAGCAGCGTCGCCGTGAGCAGGCTCTCGTGCCCGAGGATGGGCATGTGATAACTCAGCAGGCCCTTGGCCGACTTGCCGATTTCCTGGCCGCCGATCACGACGTTCCAGCGCATCATCAGCACGTTGAGCAGCACCAGCACTGCCGACACGGTGGCGCCGATCACGAACAGCCGGCCGCGGACGTTCCAGGCCACCATCACGCCGATGATGCCGATGGGTACCAGGGCGCCGACAAAGAACTGCAGCACGAAGTAGCGGAAGAAAAGCGGT
>CALKKN010000182.1 GCA_937995275.1 uncultured Lysobacterales bacterium
AGTCTGGACCAGGAAGAATCTGTCGCCCTGGGCATGCAGCTGCTGGAGAACTCGCTGAACGCACGCGGCGGCTCGATCGAGCAGGTTCCGCGCAGGGTCTGGCGCCGGTACCTGAAACAGAATCATTTCGGGAACCAGGAGGAACTCTTCAACGACCTCGCCCTCGGCAACACCCTGGCCGGCCTGGTCGCGGCCAAGCTGGCGCCAAAAACGGTTCCGCCCGCCGGCAGCACGGAAGCCGGCGAAGGCATTACCATCGCCGGCTCCGAGGGCACCGCGCTCAGCTTCGGCGCCTGCTGCCTGCCGGTGCCGGGGGACAAGATCATGGCCTACGTGTCGACCGACAAGGGCCTGGTCGTGCATCGCGTGCGGTGCAGCAATGTGCGCGAATTCCGCAAGCATCCGGACCGTTGCGTGGACGTCAACTGGGCGCCGATCACGCGGGGCATGTTCCCGGTGGCGGTACGTATAACGGCCCTCAACACCCCGGGGGTGCTGGCCAGCATCTCCACCAGCATCGGCGAAGCCGACAGCAACATCGAGCGGGTCGAGCAGCCGGAAGCCAATCCCGAGACAGCAACGCTGCTGTTCACCCTCAGCGTCCGGGACCGTGACCACATGGCGAGCGTACTTCGCCGCCTGCGGAGAAACAGCCACGTTCTGCGGGTCGGCCGTGCCGGGTGAGGCGGCGACCGGGAACGGCTCATTGACGGCCCGAGCGTTGCCTGGCCTGAGTTTGCCCAACCTGCAGCCGCAGCGCGGCGGGCGGCAGCGGGAAGCGGCTTTTGACCGCTGAGCTGCGCGAGCTCCGCGGAGTCGGGCCGCGGCTCGAGTCTTCGCTGGATCACCTGGGAATCCACACGGTCCAGGACCTGCTGTTCCACCTACCGCTGCGGTATGAAGACCGGACCCGGATCCACCCCATCGGCAGCCTGTACCCGGGCGCCCGCGTGCAGATCGAAGGCGAGATCGAACACGCCGCCATCGTGCGCGGACGCCGAGCCATGCTGGTGGTCGTCCTGTCGGACGGCACCGGCCGGATGACCCTGCGGTTTTTCCACTTCCGCGCTGCACAAAAAAAACAGTTCTCCCGGGGGACCCGGGTCCGCTGTTACGGCGAGGTCCGCGCCGGCTACCAGGGGCTGGAGATGATCCATCCCAGCTACCGGCGGCTGCTGCGCGAAGCGGACCAGGCGCTGTCGGACCGCCTGACGCCCGTCTATCCGACCGCCGAGGGTATCGGGCAGGCGAGCTGGATATCACTGACCGACCAGGCGCTGGGCCTGCTGCGCGAGGCTCGCCTCGAACTGGAGGAGCTGCTGCCGCAGGACCTGCGCGGCAACCTGCGCCTGCCGTCGCTGGCCGACGCGCTGAACTTCATACACCGCCCGCCGGCGGGCGCCGACGTGGCCGCGCTGGTCGAGCGCCGCCACCCTGCCCAGCAGCGCCTTGCGCTCGAGGAACTGCTCGCGCACAACCTCGGCATGCAGCAACTGCACCGGCGCCAGCGCGAGTACCCCGCGCCGGTCATGGCCGAGGCCACGGACCTCGAGCGGGAACTGCTGCGGCGCCTGCCCTTCCGGCTGACGGGGGCGCAGGAGCGGGTGATCGGCGAAATCCGGACCGACCTGGCCTGGCCCCACCCGATGCAGCGGCTGGTGCAGGGCGACGTGGGTTCCGGCAAGACGATCGTTGCCGCCATGGCGGCGGCGCGTGCTATCGGCAACGGCTTCCAGGCCGCGATCATGGCGCCCACGGAATTGCTCGCGGAGCAGCACCTGCGCAGCTTCGGCGAATGGTTCGAGCCGCTCGGCGTGCGGCCGACCTGGCTGAGCAGCAAAGTCACCGGCAACGCCCGGAAGGCGGCGCTGGAAGCCATCGGCCAGGGCGCGCCGCTGGTCATCGGCACGCACGCGCTGATGCAGGAGGGCGTCACCTTTGGGCGGCTCGGCCTGGCGGTTGTGGACGAACAGCATCGCTTCGGCGTGCACCAGCGCCTCGCGCTGATCGACAAGGCCGGCGCCGAATCGGCCCACGCGCACCAATTGATCATGACGGCCACACCGATCCCCCGCACGCTGGCGATGACGGCCTACGCCGGGCTGGAAACGTCGATGATCGACGAACTGCCGCCCGGCCGCAAACCCGTGACCACCGCGGCCGTTTCCAACGAGCGCCGCGCCGAAGTCATCGCCCGCGTGGCGGCGGCCTGCGCGGCGGGGCGGCAGGCGTACTGGGTCTGCACGCTGATCGAAGAGTCCGACGCCGTGCAGGCGCAGGCCGCCGAGGAAGTGGCCAAGGAATTGCGGGCCGGGCTGCAGGCCGTAACCGTCGGCCTGGTCCACGGGCGAATGAAATCGGCCGACAAACAGGCCGTCATGGACCGTTTCAAACAGGGCGAAATCCAGCTCCTGGTGGCGACCACGGTCATCGAAGTGGGCGTGGACGTGCCCAACGCCTCGCTGATGATTATCGAGAACGCGGAACGGCTCGGACTGGCCCAGCTGCACCAGCTGCGCGGGCGCGTCGGCCGCGGCGGGCAGCAGGCCTCCTGCGTGCTGCTCTACGGCCCGCCCGTCGGGCATCTCGCCAGGGAGCGCCTGAGCATTCTGCGTGAGACCTCGGACGGCTTCCGCATCGCCGAAAAGGACCTGGAGCTGCGCGGACCCGGCGAGGTGCTGGGTACGCGGCAAACCGGCATGCTGCAGTTCCGCGTCGCGGACCTGGCCCGCGATCGCGAACTGCTGGAGCGAATCCCGCCGGTGGCCGAACGTTTACTGGCCCACGACAGCGGCCTGGCCGACCGGTTGGTGCGGCGCTGGATCGGGGACGCCTCCCGGTTCGCGGGGGTGTGACCAGCCCGCATGTTGCGCCAGTATCCGGGAAAATGGCGCCGGGCAGGTGTGGCTGGGCACCGGGCTGGACTGAAACCCGTAGCCAAAGCTACGGGTTGAGGGAAGCTCAAGTCCAGACGCAGCTGAACAAGCCAGGGCCCGGATACTGGCGCAACATGCGGGCTAAAGTACGGCTACGGCGAGGGTTTCGATCTCGATGCGGGCCTTGCTGAGATCCTCGCGAATACGGTCCATCAGGTTACCGAACTCGGGTTGGGCCCGCAGGGGATCGAGCCGCCCGTCGATTTCAAGAGCCCAGTACTCACGGAAGCCGCGGTCGTACGCTTCGAGCAGCTTGTCCATGGCCCGCGACGGTTCGCTGCGCAACGTCAGCAGCACCGCCTCGCTGTAGTAGATGCTGAAGTTGTCGACTCCGTTCAGTCGGCCGCGCTGGACCAAACGCTCGGCGGATTCGAGCAGGCCCTGAGCCTCTTCAGTCGCGCCGACCTGCTGGGAAGCCAGCGAGGCGAACGTTACCACCTCGATCTCCCAGCCATTGTACGCGCTCTGCTCCCCCTCGCTGATCGCATTGACCAGCAGGCGACGGGCCTCGGGGAAGTCACTGCGCACCATCGCGATCATGCCGAGTTGGAAGTTGAACCTTCGCTGCAGCGTTTCAGGCGGGCCCTCGCCCATCTGCTGCATCAATTCCCGAACCAGGGCCTCGGCCTCCTCGTAGCGATGCGCCGCCATCAGCGTCGTCCAGTAGGTCATCAGCAGGCCGGTGTGCTGGTCAGCGGACTCCAGCCCCTGCAATGCCAACTGCTCCGCCCGCTCGGTGTCGCCCAGCAGCATCCACGTGCGCGCCAGCATGGCTATGTCTTCCGGGTTGTCGGGTTCGAGCCGGTAGGCGCGGTCGGCCAGCTTCCAGCCCTCTACCAGGTTACCGTTGTACAGCTCCATTTTTGCCAGCGAACGCAGCAGCATCGTCGAATCGGGGTGCAACTCCAGGACGTCCCGCATCAGCGCGCGGCCTTCCTCCCAGCTCCCCCGGATCGAGAGATTCCCGGCGTAGTTGACAATCAGCAGTTCATTCAGCGGATCGCGCTTCATGGCCTGCTCGATGACGAGGCTTTCCTCCGGATACCGCCCCAGTTCACCGAGCACTCCGGCCAGCCACAGCTGGGCGGGGATGTAGTCTTCGTTCAGCTCGACAGCATGCCGCAGCGCAGATTCGGCCGCGTCCATCTGCCCGATCTGCCAGCGGGCCAACCCCAGCGCAGCGAAGGCCTCGGCCGATTCGGGATCGATGGCCAGCGCCTTGTCGACCATGGCCTGGGCCTTTTCGATCGCCTTGACCGTGGTGACGTTCCCATACAGCGACAACAGCAGCCAGCTGTCGGCCATCGCCGCGTAGGCGGGCGCGAACTGGGCGTCGTGTTCCAGTGCCTTGGCAAACATCTCGATGGCCTTCTGCAGCTCGGTGGGCGTCCGGCGCCACCAGTGCAGCCGCCCGGTGCGGTAGGCCTGCGAGGCTGCCAGGCTGTCGGTGCGGGAAGCGGGCTTCGTGTTCAGCCCGTCGAAATTCTCCACCAGGGCTTCAGCGATACTGCTGGCGACCTCGTCCTGGATCTCGAACAGGTCCGTCGCCTTGCGGTCATAGTAGTTCGACCAGATGTGGTAGCCGTCCTCGACATTGATGAGCTGTGCGGTCAGGCGGATGC
>CALKKN010000183.1 GCA_937995275.1 uncultured Lysobacterales bacterium
GTGGATCGCTTCCTGGCCGGCATACTCGGCGTGGGCGCCACCCAGAAGGCGTTTTTCGACGCCCTGTTCGGCTCTCTCGGAGCGCTTTCAAAGGCCGACGGGCAGGTTACCCAGGCAGAAATCCAGATGGTCGAGTCGCTGATGCAGCAGATGCGGATCAGCGGTGACGACCGCCAGCGAGCCATCCGCCTGTTCAATCAGGGCAAACAGCCGGACTTCGATCTCGAGGCGGCGTTGAAGCCTTTCGTGCACCATTCGGCCGTGCGCCAGGACTTGCGGCAGATGTTCATGGAAATCCTGGTGGAGGCCGCGTTTTCGAGCGGCGCCTTGTCGCAGGCCGAGCAGGCCCTGCTGGTACAGGTGGCCAGAATGCTGCGCATCCCCGGCCCGGTGCTGAGCGCGATGCTGGCCGCGCGGGGCGCGGGCGGCGCCCGCTACGAACGGGCGGCCGGCGGCCCGGCGCGGGCCATGGCCGGGCTGGACCAAGCCTACGCCCAGCTTGGCCTGACCAGCAAGGCCAGTGACGCGGAGATCAAGCGCGCCTATCGCAAGCTGGTCAGCCAGTACCACCCCGACAAGCTGGTGTCACACGGCCTGCCCGAGGAGATGATGGAGGTCGCCAAGAGCCGGGTCCGCGAGATCAACACGGCCTATGACCGCATCAAGCAGGCGCGGGGTTTCAAATAAGCGGTCGCACAACGCCGCGGCATGCTTTATATTAGAATTTTCATATACACGAGGAACCGGTCATGAAACAGCCCACCGTCATCGCACCGTCCATTCTGTCAGCCGATTTCGCGCGGCTGGGCCGGGAAGTGGAGGACGTCCTGGCGGCCGGGGCGGACTGGGTGCACTTCGACGTGATGGACAACCACTACGTACCCAACCTGACCATCGGGCCGATGGTCTGCAAGGCGCTGCGCAAGTTCGGCATCGAAGCGCCGATCGACGTGCACCTGATGGTCGAGCCGGTCGATGAACTGGTGCCGCAGTTCGCGCAGGCCGGGGCGACCCTGATCAGCTTTCACCCGGAGGCGAGCCGCCACGTCGACCGCACGATCCAGCTGATCCGGGAACAGGGCTGCCAGGCCGGGCTCGTGCTCAATCCATCCACGCCGCTGGGGCAGTTGCACTGGACGCTCGACAAGCTCGACCTGGTGCTGCTGATGTCGGTGAACCCGGGCTTCGGCGGGCAGTCGTTCATTCCCCACGTGCTGGACAAGCTGCGCGCGGTGCGCGAGATGATCGACGCCAGCGGGCGCGACGTCCGGCTCGAAATCGACGGCGGCGTCAAGGTCGACAACATTGCCGAAATCTCGGCTGCGGGCGCCGACACCTTCGTCGCCGGTTCGGCCATATTCGGCTCCGGCGATTATCGGGACACGATCACCCGGATGAAGGCGAACGCGGGCTGACCGGCAGCGCGGTTACCACGTAGCGCAGCGGCCCCCCGGCCAGCGGGGCGTCGAAGGGATAACAGGTCACCAGGCTGAGCCGTTCCACCCCCGGTTCGATCACCAGTTCCCGGACACGGCTGTCCACCACCTCGAGGGTCGTCACCTCGAACCAACGGCTGTCCCGCCGGCCCTGCACCCGCAGCCGGTCGCCGGGCCGCAATTCGTGCAGGAAGCGGAAGTGGGTATCCCGGTGGCCGCTGATGACCCGATCGGCGCCGCCCAGGGTGCCGTCCAGAAAGACCGGCCCGAACGCCAGGTTGCGGCCCGAACCCCCTTCCAGCACGATCAGGCGCACGCCCAGGCGCGGCACGCCCAGCACCGCGGCCGGCCGCGTGTCGGCCCACGGCCAGGGCGGCGGCGCGGGCCCGCCGGCCCCCGCGGCTGCCCAGCTCCGCTCGATCAGCCACTGGGCCAGGGTGGCCTTGGCCGGTATCCAGGCCGCGCCCAGCGCCAGGTACAGCGAAAAAAAAGCGGCGATGCCGGGCACCGCCGCGGAAGGCCAGCGGACTGGGATCCTCAACCCGGGAGGGCCGCCGCTGGCGGGCGAGCGCCACGCCCGCTCCGGGCCCGGGAGGGAGCCGCACCCAGGAGCATGGCAGTGGCGAGAAACAGGGCGAGCAGGGCCAGGCCTAGCCGCAGAGGCCAGCCGGTTGCAGTCTGCGGGAATCCCGAAGCCGCGGTGCTGCCCGCCGGCAGCAGACCCGGGACACCCTCGGACTCGAGTCCGGCCGCCGCGGGGCGGGACGGCGTGCGGTCGACGGCGACCAGGCTGGTGTAGGGCGTCAGCAGGCCGAACTCGAGGGCCAGGCCAAGCACCTGCCGGCGGATATCGTCCTGCCCGACGCCGAAAATCCGGCTGTCCTGCAGGGACTCGATCTTGCCGCGGGCCCACAACGTGGCGATCTCCTCGCCGCCGCCCCCCGCGCCGACCGACACGATCGTCTCCCAGTCGCGGCCGTCGAGTTCCCCGAATACCGAAATGTTGCGCGGGGGATGCGGGAGCTTTGCGTAGAGCCACAGCGGTTCGCCGGCGTAGAGGTCCGGGATGATCTCAGGGTAGAACTCGGCCTCCATGCCCCAGTCGACGTTCAGGTTCTGCACGGCCGGGTTCTGGATTCGCGACCACAGCGCGGCCATACGTTCGGCGACGTCCGCCTGCTTGCCGATGTGCGTGTGGCTGCCGCGGCCGACGGC
>CALKKN010000184.1 GCA_937995275.1 uncultured Lysobacterales bacterium
TGACTGTTGGTAAAAATCGAACAGCGTTCCGGATCCCGGCGTTAAGTCTAGACCACTTAAGCAGGTTTTGTGCAGGGCCTGGAGATATTTCTTTCCTGATTGCTTGAAACAATCATTCAGCTGAACCTGATGGCGACAGACAAGAATAGTGTCCTGTCATACTGTTACCCACCTTCTTCCAGCTTACAATCCGCCAGGCGTATAAATGCTCCACCCGCATCCCGATATTCCCGTTCATGGCAGGTCAGCACCAGCACCTGATAGCGTTTCGCCGCCTGGAAGAGAATGGCTTTCATGCGGTCGCGTCGTTCGTCGTCGGAATTCACCAGGGCATCGTCGAGAATTACCGTGACGGGTACACCCTGCTCGCTGAGCAGATCGGCATACGCCAGTCGCACCAGCACCGCCAGCTGTTCACGGGTGCCGATACTGAGATCCACAAAAGGCTCAGCCGCACTCTCGCGCCGAATGCCCGTCAACACCATGTCTTCGCTGATCGACGGCTCGGCGCCGGGTATCAACTGGCGCAGATAGGGCGCCAGCCTGGCAATGACGGGCCGGGCCAGTGCTTCCTTGGCACTGCGCAAAGCGGCATCCAGGGTACGGTACAGGAGGTCAACAGCGAGTGCCTGTGCTTCGATATGACTCAGCTCGCGCTGCACCGCCGCATAGTCGGACTCGACCTGCGCCAGCTCCTCGGCCAGGCCCCCTTGCCCGAGCGCGTTGAGCTCCACGGAAAGGTCGTTGACCTCTCCTTCGAGCCGCGCAATGTCGCCTTTGACCTGACCGAGTACCCGCTCACAGCGCTCGACCTCCAGGACCACGGTATCCGGATTCTCGGCTTCCAGCGTGCGTTTAAGCGCCGCGAGCTGCTGCTCGCCGAGTTGCACGGCACGATCAGCGTCGGCGAGCGCAGCCGCCAGCTTGTCCTCCGAAGACGTCTTGCGCGCCGTCTCCAGCGCCACGGCCAGGGCTTGTGCTTGGGCCTGCATTGATCTGGCCCCGGCATCCGCTTCGACAACCGCCTCCCGACGTTCGGTGAACAGCCGCTGCCGTTCTACCAGTTCGGCTTCCAGGGCGGCGATGGTGTCGGCAAGCTCGCCGAGCTCACGCTCCAGTGCGACCGCATCGCCGGAGGCTTGCGCATCCTCACCCAGCTTTGCCAGTAGAACCCGGCGTCGACTGTCGATGGAAGCCAGTCGCTCCTCCAGCCCGCCCAGGCCATGGGGTGCAAGCCCGCTCAGCCTGGCTTTGTGCTCCCTGGCCTCACTGTCGAGCGCCTGCCGCGTATTGAGTGCGCGTTCCGCCGCACCAATATCGCCTGCATCCACTTCTGCCAGCCGATTCCGGAGCGTTTGCGCATGTTCCTGCACCTGCGCATGCAACCTGTCCAGGTCTTCACCCCCGGGGTGAATGGTGAAGGCCCCAACGCCATCAACCTCGAGTGCCGAGGTCTCGGTCACCAGTATCGAACCCTCGCCCCGTATCGGCTCGCCGGCCAGGCGCACGGGCGCAGAGGGCTGCAGACGGTGATCGACCCGCGTCGCCGCCGCGCGCAGTCGCACCTCGGCAAGCGCCCGATCGTGCTCGACGCGTCGCAGAACGTCCAGCGAATCGGCCGTGACCCTGATGGCATCGCGCTGCGTCTGGCAACGGCACCGCGCCGCCTCGGCTGCACGCGCCTGCTTCAGCCGGGCATCCAGATCCTCTTTTTCGGCTGTCAGCCGGGTCAGCTTCCCGGCATCACGGGCACGGCGTAGCCGGGTTTCCTGCATTGCCTTGTTTTCCTTGCCGGTTGCGATCCTGCCTTTCAGCTCATCGACCGCCTGACGCGCCGGTTCGACTTCCATCTCCCGTTTCACCAGCCGCTCGCGCGCCGCGGCCAAAGCCGCCTGCGCCTGTTGCTGTTCCTGGAGCAGCTTCGAACGGGTTTCCCACGCCATGCGGGCCGCCTTCTGCTCGGCCTCGGTCAGGCCCAGCTTCTGGCTGCCGCCTTCGATCTGGTTCACCAGCGCCCGCACCCTGCTGTGTTTGTGCGTCGCCTCACGGAGCTTTGCCTGGGCCTTCTCCAGGACACGATCCTCGAGGTAAGTCCGCAGCGCGTCCTGTCGTTTCTCGAGCTGGTCAGTCTTGTGCTCGTAGTCCTGCAGGTCGAGCCTGGCCTGTTGCAGGCGCTCAGCCAGTTTGGATTGCTTTTCCTGAAACTGCCGGTAATCACCGCGCGGCTTGTCGCGCTTGTCGAAATACGCCTCGCGCAGTTCCCCGATACGCCGGTGCAGTGCCTCGCCGTGTTCACCGCCCAGCAGCTCGCCCATTTCGGCGTCGAACACCGTGTGCAGCTGCCGGCGCGACTGGTCGCTGAGTGTAACCGCCTCAGAGGCGCGCACCTGATCGACCCACAGCAACCCCGCCAGCCCCTGGTGCTCCGGCTTGCTGGCGCCGCGTGGCGCGTAAGCGAAGCCAAGCAGCCCGGCCAGAAAAGCTTCGGCCTGCGGCCCCTCCCAGCGTCGCCCGTCACTGGCGGCCAGCGTGGCTTCGCCATCCTTTTTGCGCGAGAACACCTTGTCGAGCCGGTATTCCACGCCGTTGATTTCGAACACCAGACCCACCCGCGGACTCACGCTCTCGCCGTAGGGCCGGTAGGCATCGGCGACGGAACTGGTGTATTTGTCGAACAGCGCCGCACGAATGGCCTGGAGCAGTGTCGATTTCCCTTCCTCATTGTCACCCGCAATCACATTCAGGCCCGGCGCAAGGTCGTGCAGCCCGACTGCGGCCCGGAACTGGCGAAAACGACTCACCTCGATGGCTTTGAACCACATGACGCTCATTGCCGGAGCGCCAGCTGCTCGAGATAGAGCACCTGTAGCGCCCTGGCCGCCTGGTTGTGATCGGGATGCGCCGGGTCATCCTGGATGCGCGTCAGCGTCGCGATGGCATCATTCACGAAGCCGGAGGCACCGATGGCGGCGATGTCCGCCGTGCTGGGCCGCGCCACCAGGCCCGAATCATCCACGCCGAGGTGGTGCAGACGCGCCCGCCAGCGCTCGAGGACCTCGTCGAGCTGCCCGCGCGCGCCCAGGTCCAGCGCCCCGCTCAGGCGCAGGCGCAGCAGAGTGCTGCCAGCATCCGTCAGCGCCCCGAGGCGCGCGTCGAGCACGCCGATACTCGCCGCGTCCGCCACGGCAAACTCGAACTGCTCCCAGCGGAAATGGCCGACCTGCAGTTTCTCCACACGGGGTGACACACCGGGTTCTCTGAGTTCCACCAGCAGGACGTTGCCGGGATCATTCGATCTGAAGCGATCGGGCTCCGCTGTACCCGCATACCAGGTGCGCGGCGCAATCTCCAGAGTGCCGTGCCAGTCGCCCAGTGCCAGGTAGTCGAGCCGGGCCGAGTCCGCCCGCGTATCCGAGATCGGATTCATGGCCTCGGACTCATCCGGCAGCCGGTTGCGCACCGCACCGTGCGCCAGTCCGACCCGGAAGACACCGGGAGCGGTTTCCACAGCATCGAAGT
>CALKKN010000185.1 GCA_937995275.1 uncultured Lysobacterales bacterium
CAAGCTGGGGGGGCCGGTCGACCGCAACGAGTGGTTCATGACGCCACAGACCGTCAACGCCTACTACAGCCCCGCCCGGAACGAGATCGTCTTCCCTGCCGCGCGACTGCAGCCGCCGTTTTTCCAGCTGGACGCCGATGACGCCATCAACTATGGTGCCGTCGGCGGCGTTATCGGGCACGAGATCAGCCACGGCTTCGACGACAAGGGCAGCAAATTCGACGGCGATGGCAACCTCGTCGACTGGTGGACACAAGAGGACCGCGCCGCGTTCGAGGAGCGCACGAAGGCGCTGGTCGAACAGTTCAGTGCATTCGTACCGGTCACGGGGATGCACATCAACGGCGAACTGACGCTCGGTGAGAACATCGGCGACCTTTCCGGGGTGGCCATGGCCTACCGCGCCTATGTCCGCAGCCTCGACGGCTCCGAACCGCCGGTCATCGACGGCTTCAGCGGCCCGCAACGGTTTTTTATCGGCTATGCCATGTCGCGCAAGGGTAAGTACCGCGAGGAAGCGGAAGTCAGACGACTGGCCTCGGACCCGCATTCGCCATTGAAATACCGGGTGATCGGCCCCTACCGGAATATCGACGCTTTCCACGAGGCGTTCGGGACCCGTGACGGGGACGGGATGTGGCTGCCTCCCGAGCAACGGGTCCGCATCTGGTAGCCGCTCCGGCAGGGAGACATCAGGGTATGACGGCAATTCGAATCCTGGCGGCGGACATCGGGGGCACCAATGCGCGCTTCGCCGATGCCGAGGTGGACGGCCTGTCCAGGGTCCGCCTCTCCGAACCGGTGATTTTTCCAACCTGGTCGGATTCGATCGATTCCTTCGACGCGTTGCTGGAGCATTACTCGGTGGCGAAACCGGGCGGCAGCCCCGACATCGAAGACTACGACGCACTCGCTATCGCCATTGCGGGCGCGGTCAGCGGGAACCGGGCGACGCTGCCGAACATCTCCTGGGACATCGACCTCACGGTGTCCAAGCCCATCCGGAACGCCTTTCTGCTGAATGACTTTTTCGCACAGGCCCACGCTTACCTGGACCCGGTCGTTTTCGACGAATTACGCCTGATCCGGCCCGGCACGGGCATGGGGCCGGGTTCCATACTGATTGTCGGGGCCGGCACCGGGCTCGGCCACGCAGCGATCAAGTCCGTCAAAGGCCGGCGGGTGGTCATCGGCTCGGAGAGCGGGCATTGCACCTTTGCCTTTCACGGCAAGGAGGAGCGGGAGATCGAGGCATCGATGCTGGCCCGCAGCGGCAAGACCTGGCTCAGCGGCGACGACGTAGTGACGGGATCCGGTGTCGCCCTGCTGCACGAAGCCCTGACCGGAGAGGCGGTCAGCCCGGCGGAGGCGTTGGTCCGAAAATCCCGCGAGTCAGCGACCTGCGCCTATTTCGCCCGCTTCTACGCACGGACGTGCCGCAATTATTGCCTGGCGATGTACCCAGTGGAGGCGCTCATCATCAGCGGCGGCATCGCCGCGAAGAATCCACACGTCATCGAGTCGCCGTCGTTCACGGCGGAGTTCAACGACGGCCGGGCTTACCGGCACCTGCTCGAACGCGTGCCGCTCTACCTCAACGAGAACCAGGCCCTCGGCCTGCGCGGCGCCGCCATCCACGCCTGGATGGAGCTGGCCGGTTGAGACAGCACGAGGGTTGCACCCGCTAACAGCGACTACAGGTCACCGAACTGCAGTTCTGCCAGGCGGGCGTAGAGCGGGTTGCTGCCAATAAGGTCGCCGTGCGTGCCGATCGCTTCGATGCGGCCATGGTTCAGGACAACTATGCGATCGACCTTCTTGACCGTCGCCAGGCGATGGGCGATGACCAGCGTGGTCCGGTTCTGCATCAGGCCCTCCAGCGCTGCCTGGACCAGGCGCTCGCTCTCCGCGTCGAGCGAACTGGTCGCCTCGTCCAGCAGCAGAATCGGCGGATCCTTCAGGATCGCGCGCGCGATGGCAATTCGCTGACGCTGGCCACCAGACAGGCGCATGCCCCTCTCCCCAAGGAAGGAGTCGAACCCGTCCGGAAGCGCCTCGATGAACCCGTCCGCTGCCGCCAGCCTGGCCGCATCCCTGACCTCCTCGTCGCTGGCCTCCGGCCGGCCGTAGCGAATGTTCTCCAGGGCGGTTTCGCCGAACAGCACGGTTTCCTGCGGAACGAGGCCGATCTGCCGCCGCAGGGCGCGGGGGTCGAGCCGCGAGATCTCGCGGCCGTCGACCAGGATTCTCCCGCCCTGCAGGTCGTAGAAGCGCAGCAGCAACTGGAAGCTCGTGCTCTTGCCGGCGCCGGACGGACCAACGATGGCCACGGTCTCCCCGGGTTCGACTTCGAGACTAAGATCCTGCAGCGCCAGAGTCTCCGGCCGCGACGGGTAACTGAAGCTGACGTGGTCGAACCGGATGCGGCCCACCGCGCGGCCTGAAATGACCTCCGGCTCTGGCGGCGCCTGGATCCCGGGTGCCGCGTTCAGTAATTCGGCCAGCCGCTCCATGGCGCCGGCTGCGCGCTGGACTTCGCCCCACAGGCTGCTCAGCGCGGTGGCCGAGGAACCGACGAAGAACGCGTACATCAGGAACTGTCCCAACTGCCCCCCGGTCATCGCCCCGGCCAGCACGGCGCGCGAACCGAACCACAGGAACAGCGTCAGCATGCAGAAAATCAGCACGAAGGCCACTCCGATAAGCAGCGCGTTCATCCGGATGCGGCGCACCGCGGTCCGGAAGCTGTTCCTGACGGCCTCGGCATAGCGGCGAATCTGCATGTCTTCGAGGGTGAAGGACTGCACCGTCTGCATGGCGTTCAGGGTTTCGCCGGCCAGGCCGCTGGTGTCCGCCACGCGGTCCTGCGACTGGCGGGACAGCCGGCGGATGTAGCGGCCGACGACGATGACCGGGATGACGACCGAGGCGATGCCCACCAGCGTGTAGGTGGCCATGCGCGGACTCGTCAGTACAAGCATGATCAGACCGCCGACCAGGCCCAGGGAGGAGCGCAGCGCGATGGACAACCCGGCGCCCGATATGCTCTGAACCAGCGTCGTGTCGGTGGTCAGCCGCGACAGGACCTCGCCGGTGCGGGTGACTTCGAAGAAGGCCGGATCCATCCTGATCACGCGCGCATAGACGGCGTTGCGAATATCCGCCACCACCCGTTCGCCCAGCCAGGTCACGAGGTAGTAACGCAGGGACGCGAACAGGCTGAAGGCGATGGTGGCCAGCAGGAACCAGCCGAAATAGCGGTTTACGGTGCCGAGGTCACGAGCAATAAAGCCGTTGTCGATCAGGAAGCGCAGGGCGACCGGCATGGCCAGCATCGCGGCCGCGGCGATCAGCAGGGCGGCCAGGGCTGCCGTCAGGGTATAGCGATACACCTTTATGAACGGCCACAGCGTCCGCAGCGGTCTGAGCGACTTTGACCGGGGCCGGTCCGTGGAGGTCACATCGTTCATTCGCGCGCCCTGGCCATGCGAAAGGATATGGGGACCGGGCCGGACGCAAAAAAGGACCCGTTGTGAATTCCAGCATCGTTGTTCACACCCGGCAACCGGATGATCGGTGGTTTCATCTTCACGGCGGCGCGCTCTCGATGCTCAGGATAGCGCTGTCGCTGACGCATGGTTTCACCATTTGTTGATCTGGGTCGCAGGAAATTACAGGCTGTTGGGTCTATGATCAGGTTACGGGGAGGGTCCCCGGGCGCATCCCCGTGACCGGTCTTGCCCGCGAGACTGGCGGGCAAGCCGCAGTTCGATCTGGATTACAGAGGAAGACGCCATGGCGATTGCAATCACTCTCAAATCCTACCTGGATGATCACCGGATAAAGTACGAAATGGTGGAACACGCGCACACGGAATCGGCGATCGACTCCGCCAAGTCAGCCCATGTGCCGCCGCACCAGATGGCCAAAGCCGTCGTTCTGGAAGACGACGAGGGCTACATCGTCAGCGTGCTGCCTTCGAACAACCGCCTGAACCTGGGCTGGGTCAACGAAGAACTGCAGCGCGACCTGAGGCTGGCCACGGAACCGGAACTCAAGAAGCTCTTCCAGGACTGCGAAACGGGCGCCGTACCGGCGCTCAGCGAGGCCTATGGGCTGAAGGTGATCTGGGATGATCAACTCAAACACGCCGCCGATATCTACATCGAGGCGGGTGATCATGAGCATCTCATTCACCTCAAGGGCGAGGATTTCCGCCAGTTGATGGAGAAACTGCCGCACAGCGTCATCAGTGCCGGCAAGGAATACTCCCGCTGGGTATACGAATAGCTCCAGGTTACATCTGAAACACGCCGACGGGCAGCGACCGGTCCCGGTCCTCCCTCGCCGACGCCCCCGGCGGCTCCGGGAATCCGGAGACCGGCGCCGGGAGTCAGTGTGCCGTGGCCAGCTGCGAGCGAACCCAGCGCACGATGTCGCCCGTCATCATGGCGCCGGAATGCCGTGCAAGTTCACGGCCGCCACGGAACAACACCATGGTCGGAATGCTCCTGATCCCGTAGCGCGCGCCGATCGCCTGTTCCTCGTCGGTATTCAGCTTCGCTGCCCGCACGGCGGGCTCCAGTTCGCTCGCCGCTTCCGCATACGCCGGCGCCATGGCCCGGCAGGGGCCACACCATGGTGCCCAGAAATCGACCAGCAGCGGGAGGTCGCCGCGCTGGAGATGGCGCTGGAAGGACGCTTCGGACAATTCCAGCGCGCCGCCGCCGAACAGGGCCTCGCGGCATTTGCCGCAACGTGGCCGATGGTCAAGGCGCTCTTCCGGCAACTGGTTGGTCGTATTGCAGTGGGGACAGACCACGCGCATTTCCGAATCCCTCAGCCTGGCGTTAGCGGGCGGGACGAACCCGCACTCAGAGCACCGCCCTGATCTCGACCAGCTTGGCCTTCACCCGC
>CALKKN010000186.1 GCA_937995275.1 uncultured Lysobacterales bacterium
GCCTGCCGGAATTGTCCATCTCGATCTCGGCCATCATGAAGAAGCGGGCGGAACTCTCGGTGGGCAACATCATCGGCAGCAATATTCTGGACACCCTGCTGCCGATCGGGCTCGCCGCCGTCATATCGGAGGTGAGCGTCAATCGTGGCTTCCTGACCTTCGACATCCCGTACATTTTTGCGCTGACGGCCCTGGTGCTGGGCCTGTTCATGGTTCGCCGCGGTATCTGGCGGCCGGAAGGTGTGGTGATACTCGCCGCCTACGGCGGTTACGTGACCCTGAAACTCCTGCAATTCTGAGTCTGATTCGTAATCAGCGCCGTATTTTGTTAAAATTAATCGGATATTGCCAAGCGTTATTCCACAGCAGCAATCTGCATTCCTGGTTTCCGGCCAATCTTTGAATGGCCGGTAGCTGCCTTTGGTTTGCAGCACCGTAAGTTTCTCGCATAGGAGCACTCAATGAGCCACGCCAAATCAGGCGACACCGTAAAAATCCACTATACCGGCACGCTCGCGGACGGAACGCAGTTCGACAGTTCGGCGGGCCGCGATCCTCTCGAATTTACCCTCGGATCGGGGCAGGTGATCCCCGGTTTCGACAAGGCCGTCGAAGGCATGGCCGTCGGTGACAGCAAGTCGGTCAACATCACCGCACAGGACGCCTACGGCCCGCGTCACGCGCAGATGGTTCAGGACGTACCGAAGAACGCCCTGCCAGATGACCTCGAACCTGCCGAGGGCATGTCGCTGCAGGCCCGTGGACAGGACAGCCGCGTCGTCAACCTGACCGTGACCCATGTCGGCGACGAAGCCATCACGGTGGACGGCAACCATCCACTGGCCGGCAAGGATCTCAATTTCGACATTCAACTCGTGGAAATCGCCGAATCGGCATGAGACTTGAAGCACCATCACCCCGGATCGGAAAAGGCGTCACGGTCCATCACCCCGAGCACGGAATCGGGCGGGTTCAGAAAGTCGGCAAGCGGAAATTTGCGGGTAGCCACGGCGACGACTTCGCGCAACTGTATTTCAGGCGCGAGCAGCTGACCCTGATCATGCCCGCACAGGACCTGGTCGGGACGGTGCGCAAGCCCCTGAATGCGCGGCAGGCCCGCGAAGTCCTGGACTATCTGAAACGCTGGGACGGGCCGGTCAGCAAACGGTGGAAAGCACGCGCGGCGGCGAACCAGGCTGCCATCGAGCGCGGCGATCCGTTCGCCTACGCGGAAGTCTGCAAGGGGCTGAGCCAGCTGGAATCCGAGGGCGCGCTCCGGCATACCGACCGCGCACACCTGAACCGGTCGTTCGAGTTCCTGGCCGACGAACTGGCCCACGCACTGGACGAAACGCCCGACTCCGCACGCTTGCTGATCACCGAAGCGCTCAGCGAATAGTCCGGGCGGCAGACCAGGACTATCCGGCCGGCGCGGCCGCCGGCGGTTCGGCGGCGGCGGGTCGCCTTCGGCTCCGCGTAACAGCACTTCGACCACCGCGGACAGCCCCGGCGCCGCGAGCGCCCTGTTTTCTTAGCGGTAACCGATCAACACGGCCACCACCATGGTAAGGCTGCCGAGCACCAGCAGCATCGCGATCAGCGGCCAAATGAATCGGAACCAGCGGCCATAGGGGATGCCGCAGATCCCCAGAATGCCCATCAGCACCGCGTTGGTCGGCACGATCATGTTCATGAACCCGTCACCCATCTGGTAGGCCAGCACCGCCACCTGGCGGGTGACGCCGACAATGTCCGCGATCGGCGCCATGATCGGCATCGTGACGTAGGCCTGCCCGGAACCCGACGGTATGAAGAAGTTCAGGATACTCTGGATGAACAGCATGCCGATGGCCGAGAGTTCGCTGCCGACCGCCAGCAAGGGTTGCGACAGGCCGTTGACGATGGTGTGCAGCACCTGGCCATCGCTCAGGGTGATCTCGATAGCCCGTGCAAAGCCGATCAGCAAGGCCGTGTTCACCAGTTCCCCCGCACCGGCGACGAACTGTTTCGCCATGTCGTCGACGGCCGTGCCGTTGAGCAGGCCCGTGACCAGCGCCAACGCGAAAAACACACCACCCAGTTCGACAAAGTACCACTGGTGCTCCTTGATGCCCCACACGGCCACGGCGAGGGCCAGCAGGGTCGCCAGCAGCACGGCCCGCTGCTGCGTCGTGACGGGCGCGGCCTCGGGGTGCGCCGGCGGTTGCGCCTCGTCGACGTCGGCGACCAGCGACGCGGCCGGATCGGTGCGCACCTTGCGTGCGTAGCGCAGCACGTACCAGAACCCCAGCGCGAAAAACGCCGGGAACATCGCCAGCCGGAAACCCAGCCCGGACACCGGCGTCAAGCCGGCCACCTCCTGCGCCACCAGCACCGTGAACGGGTTCATGACGGCGGTGCCGTAGCCGATGCCGTAGCCGACCACCATGATGCCGACAGCCGCCACAGTGTCCATCCGCATGCCGACACACAGCGTGATCAGGATCGCGACCAGCGGAATGTACTCCTCGGCCATACCGATGGTGGACGAGCCGACCGCGAAGGCCAGCATGCCCATCAGGATCAGCAGGGCCGGCTGCCCCCCGAAACGCTGCAGAATCCGGCCCAGGGCCGCATCCAACGCGCCGGTGGCGCGAATCACCGCCAGTGCGCCGCCGATGATGAAGACGAAGAAGATGATGCCCTGTGCGGATGCCAGGCCCCGCGGTATCACCGTGAACAGCGACCACAACGGCAGGCGCTCGACGTCGCTGATGACGGCGTAAGTGCCGGGCACGACCACTTCATGCCCATGGTCGTTGACCTGGGTTTCGAAGGCGCCGGCCGGCAGCAGCAGGGTGAGCACGTAGGCCAGCAGGATCATGCCGTACAGGAGAACCAGGGTGTGCGGTACGTGCCATTTTCGCGTCATGATCAGCCCCTCACCCTACGAACGAACCAGGCGGCGAACACCAGGAACACCAGGAAGCTGACACTCCCGACCAGCCAGTCCGGCCCCAGCCAGTCCGTGCCGATACCGGCCGGACGCGCGCCCTGGAAGAAGGCTACGCCGGCGATGGCCACGCCCAGCAGACCTTCACCGCCGACGAACCCCGAACCGAGCAGCACGCCCCGGTCGCGGCGCCCGATGGCTTCAGCCTTGCTCCGCGAGCGCCGCTCCAGCCACAGCCTCAGCATGCCGCCGAAAAATATCGGGGTCATGGTCGAAACGGGCAGGTAAACCCCCACGGCAAATGGCAGGGAGGGGATCCGTGCGAGTTCGGCGGCGACAGCGATACCCACCCCGATTGCCACCAGGCCCCAGGGCAGGTTCTGGTCGAGAACGCCGTCGATGACGAGTTTCATCAGCGTCGCCTGAGGCGCCGGCAGTTCCTCGCTGCCGAAACCGAACGTCTCGGCCAGCAGCAGCACCGAGAGGCAGACAAAGGTCGCCGAAGTCAGGACGCCGACCAGTTCGCCGGTCTGCTGCAACCGCGGCGTGGCGCCCAGCAGGTAGCCGGTTTTCAGGTCCTGCGAGGTGTCACCCGCGATGCTGGCCGCGATGGCGACCACGCAGCCGACCGTCAGCGCGGCTGCCTTGCCGGCGAGATCCGTCCAGCCCAGCACCAGGAACACGCCCGCCGTGCCCAGCAGGGCCGCGATGGTCATCCCGCTGGTCGGGTTACTGGTGACGCCCACCAGGCCGACGATCCGCGAGGCCACCGTGACGAAGAAGAACGAGAACAGGATCACGCACAGAGCCGCTACCAGCCGATGCAGGCTGTCCTCCAGTGCCCCGAACGGCGCCGGCAGGAAGGTCAGCACCAGGCCGATTGCGAGGACGCCGATTCCCACGACCCTGAGCGGCAGCTCCAGGCGGGTTCGTGGCGCTTTACCCGCGCGCGGGCCAGCGGCCCCGCCCGCCCGGTCCGGGTGGGTGGCGGAATCGACCTCCGCGTCGACGCGGCCTTTCAGTTCATGCGCACCGATCCGGAACGACTGGATCATCACCGGTAGGCTGCGCACCAGCGTGAAGATGCCCGCCGCCGCCACGGCGCCGGCGCCGATATAGCGCACGTAACGCGACCAGATTTGCGCCGCGGACATCTCGCTGATGGTCAGCAGGGTCTCCGGGTACAGCGGGGGGCGCCCTTCGCCCCACCAGGCGATCGCCGGGATGATCAGCAGCGACGACAACAGCCCTCCGCCGACCATGACGGTCGCAATCCGCGGCCCCAGAATGTAGCCCACACCGAACAGGGCGGGCGACAAGTCCATGCCCACCTCCCCTTTGTTGAGGAACGGCACTTTCAGGTGCGCCTCGTCGGCCAGAGCCCTGGCCCAGCCCGTGACCGCCTTGTACGCGGCGCCGGCGCCCAGTCCGATGAATACGTTGCGCGCATGGCTGCCCCCGGCTTCATTGGCGACCAGCACATGGGCGCAGGCGGTGCCTTCCGGATAGGGCAGCCTGCCGTGTTCCCGTTCGATCAGGAAACGCCGCAGCGGGATCATGAACAGCACGCCCAGCAAGCCGCCAGCCATCGACAGGGACGTCATCTGCAGCAGGGACGGATGCAGGCCCCACAGGAACAGGGCCGGCAGCGTAAAGATCACGCCGCTGGCGACCGAACTCGACGCCGAGCCCACCGTCTGCGAGAGGTTGGCCTCGAGGATACTGGCCGAGCCGCCGAACCTGCGCAGCGCGTGAAAGGCCGCGACCGTCATGACCGCGACCGGGATCGAGGTACTGATGGTCAGGCCGGCCCGGAGTCCAAGGTAGGCGTTGGCCGAACCGAACAGCACGCCGAACAGGATGCCGAAGAACAGCGCCTTTACCGTGAACTCGTGGGGAGACTGCAAGGCGGGAACATAGGGCGTGTAGACCTCGCCGTCCCGCAGCGGACGGTTGGCGTTTTCCGGCAGTTGCTGAACGGCGGCGCCGGAATCGGAAGTATCTGGGTTCATTGATTTTCTCATGCCCACTCGATCGACCCCGGCAAGACTACCTCAGCTGGCAGCGCTTTTTCCAAGAAAAGCGTTTTTCCACCTACCCCGGCTACCCCCTCGAGCCCGGGGCTCCGCGCTCAAGCAACAGCTGCCCCTCGGCCCAGGCGCCGTCGAAATCCGTCGCGCGCACGACGATGCGGCTGCCGGTCCAGTCCCCGGCCGGCGCGGTGCCGCTGAAGCCGAGGGTCTCGGGATCGAAGTGCAGCCAGGACGGCAGCACGTCGCTACCCTCGCCGTGGGCGGAGAAGGTCAGCACGTCGCCCTGGTCGGGGTCCACGAAGGTGTCCAGCGGCAGCGCGAACTCGAACGGCTGGCCGGGGACCAGCACTCGCTGCCCGGGGCGGCGTACCAGCCGCGGCGGGTGATTGAGGCTGACAGCCTGCTCCTTGGCTCGATAGCCGCGGGCCAGCTTGTAAGCGACCAGCAACCAGCCAATGGACAGAAGCATGTTGACCAGCGCGAACTGCTGGATGTCGAAGCTCAGCCAGTGCAGACCCGCGTAGATCGCGCCGGCCTGGGCGAGGTCGCCGAAGCGCCAGAAAAAGGCCTCGATGGTGGTTTTGCCCTCGTATTTCTGGGCGGCCGTCAGCGGCAGGTACAGCGCATGCCGGGTGGTGTTCATCAGCGAATAATCGGTCGAATTCTCCATGATCTTGACGATACGGATCAGGCTGAACACCGGGAAAAATGCGACCAGCCCGTAGCCCACCAGGCTGATCAGCGGCAACACCAGCGCCGCACCGCCGACGCCGAGCCGGTGGATGACGCGCGCCACCAGGAAGACCTGCGCCAACAGCGTCAGCAGGTTGACGGTGAAGAAAAAGGTGCCGTAGAAGGCGGCGATATAGTCGGCTTTCGGGATCCCGCCGGCGGACGCAAGCTGCGCGTCTGCCTGCCGTACCACGAGTTCCGCCAGGATGTATTCGCCGGTGGTGTTGACCCAATTGAGCAGCAGGATCAGCAAAGCGAGCAGGAACAGGTACCGGTCGCTGAACACCAGCGCCAGGCCGCCCCAGAAACCACCGTGAGCCCGTTCGCCGGGCACGTCCCCGGCCCCCTGCGAACCCGGCGGCACCAGGCGGCGTGCCCAGCCGACCAGCGGCAGCGTCAGCGCCAGCAGGATCATGGCGGCGAACATCAGCAGCCAGGGCCCCACCGACGGGAACAGCGCACCGGTCAACGAGGGCGCCAGCAATCCCCCCAGCGTGGCGCCCACCATGATCAACGGAAACAGCCGCTGGCCACTCTTGACGTTGTAACTGTCGGCCGCAAAGCCCCAGAACTGGGCCGTGATGAATACGCTGAAAACGCCAACCCAGACGTAGTAGAGGAAGCCGATATCCAGCCCGGACCGGCCGGCCAGCCAGAACAGCAGCAGGTTCAGCAGGAAAAAGGCTGTGACATAGCGCGTCAGTTGCTGCTTGCCGGTGTGCCTGAACACGAAACCGTAGACCGGCACGATCACCAGCAGCGCCGCCGCGGTCGCCGCGTAAGCGTAGCTCTTGATCTCGGCCGACGTGCCGGTCAGCAGCAGGGGCTCGCGAATGGTCTTGAGGATGTAGTAACTCAGCATCATCAGCAGCGCGTACGTAAAGAACGCCACGACGCTGCGGCCTTCCGCCGGGCGCAGGCGGGTGAAACGGCCCAGGAAACGGTCCAGTTGGGTCATTCGGGTGGGCCAGTCAACCATCAGTCTCCGCCGGGCTGGGTCGTCGCAGGATGACACCACA
>CALKKN010000187.1 GCA_937995275.1 uncultured Lysobacterales bacterium
GTGTTCGACGAGGAATACGCCAACGCCAAGCTGCTGCCGGATGACTACCTGTTGATCATCCTCAACAACGACCGCAGCGAGTTCGGTTTGCGTTACATCCTGAACTTCGGCCGTTAGCGCTTCGGATTTGCGGGAACCGGCGGCGGCTCAGGCCGCCGCCCGCACCGGTATGTCGAATTCGAAGCGCGTCCCCTGGTTCGGGGCGCTGCGGACCGTGATGCGGCTGCCGTGCAGGTCGAGTATCCGTTTCACGATGGCCAGCCCCAGGCCGGCCGAAGTGGAGCGGCCTTCCTCGCCCTGCTCGCTGCGGTAGAAACGGTCGAAAATCCGATCCAGATCGCCCTCGGCGATGCCGCAGCCCGTGTCGGCCACGGCCACGGCGACCCGGTCGGGCTGTGGGTCCAGGCTGATCGTGATGCTGCCGCCGGCCGGCGTGTACTTGAGCGCGTTGCGCAGCAGGTTTTCCAGCACGCGCTGGATCAGGCCGATGTCGGCATGGACCAGGGTGGTGCGGGACGGCGCCTGGACCTCGAGGGCGATACCCCTCTTCTGCGCTTCCAGCTCGAATTCCTGGGTGACGTCCTGCAGGAGTTCCGCGAGCGGGAAGGTCTCCAGCGAGGGCTCGATGCTGGCCGAATCCAGCTTGGACAACTCGAACAGGTCCCCGATCAGACGCCGCAGGCGCAACGAGTGCTTGCGGGTGATCTCCAGGTAACGCAGCCGTTCGGCCTCGCTCAGCGAGTCGTTCTTCAACAGCAGTGTCTCCACGTAGCCGTGCATGGATGCCAGCGGCGTCCGCAGGTCGTGGGATACGTTGCTGATCAGCTCGCGGCGCAGGCGGTCGGTCTCTTGCAGGCTTTCAACCTGTTCCCGGATCTTGTCGGCCATGCGGCTGAAGGCGTCACGCAGCTGCCCGATTTCGTCGGCCGCCGGAGGCCCTTTGCCCGGGTCCTCCGGGGGCGGGATCGCGTCGGGTTCGAACCCGGAGCGGGTAAAGCGCTGCACGTCCGCCGTCAGCCTGGTCAGGCGGCGGGTCAGCAGACCGAACACCAGCAGGCCCACGCCGAACGCCACGAGCACGATGGCGAGCAGTGCGCCGAGGCTGGTCTTTTGCACGTAGCTGCCGCGCACGCTCTCGGCCAATTCGTCGTATTTCTGGCCGCCCAGGATGGCATACAGGTAGCCCTGCAGAACGTCGCTATGCATCACCGGGTGCGCCGAGAAGATCTTCTGGCGGTCCAGGTGACGCGGATCGGTGCCGCGCAGCGGCATCGCGCTGTCGCCGGCCATCAGTTGGCGCACCGGCTCCAGCGCAACCCGCTCGACCTGCACCGCATCGGGCGGCAGCGCGTGGGCCAGGATGCGGCCCTCGGTATCCAGCAGGTAGATCTCGACGGTGGGGTTGATGATCATTGCCCGCTGCGCCAGCAGGGACAGGGCGTCTTCCTTGACCTCGCCATCCTCGATCAGCTGCATCTCACCGGTTACGTACATGGCGATCGAGGCATTCAGGCGCTGCGTGATTTCCTCGTAATACAGCCGCGTGGTGAACTGCTCCAGTGCAAAAAAGCCGCCGCCGATCAGCGCGACGATCAACAACAGGGCCAGCCCGAGGCGGGCGAACAAGGTGTTCCTGAAGCTGTCGGGCACGGCGTCTATACGGCCCGCAGATGCGTATTGCGATCGAGCTTGTAGCCGACGCCCCAGACCGTCACGATGAACTCGGGATGGGCCGGGTCCGGCTCGATTTTCGAACGCAGGCGGTTGATGTGGGAGTTGACCGTGTGTTCATAGCCCTCGTGTCCGTAACCCCAGACGCTATCCAGCAGTTGCGTGCGGCTGAACACCCGCCCCGGGTGCCGGACGAAGTGCAGCAGCAGGTCGAATTCGCGTGCCGTCAGCGACATCGACTCGCCCTCGACGGCGACCTGCCGCCCGGCAGGGTCGATCGTCAGCGGGCCGATCGTCAACGCCTCCTCGCCCCCCGGGAAGCGCTTTGACAGCGACTCGACGCGGCGGAAGATAGCCTTCACCCGCGCCATCAGTTCCGAGACGCTGAACGGCTTGGTCACGTAGTCGTCGGCGCCCAGTTCCAGGCCCAGCACCCGGTCCAGCTCGGAAGACTTCGAGGTCAGCATCAGGATGGGCATGTAACGGGATTCGCGGCGCAGCGCCCGGCAGACAGACAGGCCGTCGGGGCCCGGCAGCCGCAGGTCCAGGATCACGAGGTCCCAGTCACGGGCCAGGCCGAGACGCTTCGCCTCGTTGCCGTCGCGGGCCACGGTGACTTCGCAATCGATGTCTTCGAGGTGCAGGGCCAGCAGGTCTGCTATGTCCCGCTCGTCCTCCACCACCAGTACTTCTTTCCTGTTCAACTTAGGTCCCTCGTCGTGTTGCTCGAAGACATAAGACCCGGCAACCCGCAAAATGATCACGGCCAGTCTTCACCCAAGGCGAAATTGGGGTGGTGGGATACCTTCGAACCGTTGGGAACCGGCCCGCGAAAGGAATACACTCATGTCTGGACTGATGAGTTGCGCAGACCCCCAATGGTCGAACGCGAGCTGATACGCTACGCGGCCTATTTCAAAGGCTGGTGCCAGGCCTTCGGCGAACACCAGGGCATGCGGTGCACGGAGAGCGGGATCGACTGGCTGCTGGCGGACCACCAGCTGGGACTGGTCCTGCCCTCGGATATGGTCAAGTCGCTGCACCGTGAGGTTTTGCTGCGCCGGCGTACGCCCAGCCTGATTTTCCGCGACGAATGCATCGAGGTGGGCGCGCTGAGGATTCCGCTGGAAAGAAAGCGGGAGCAGAAAGCGCTGGACGCGGTCGCGGAAATCCTCGCCAGCCCCGAGGCCGTGCATCTGTACCTGACCTCGCACCTGCTCTACGGCGGCGGCAACCGCATCATCACCTTTTCGAACAGAAAACCGCTGCTGATCATCTACAAGGTTATCGGGACCATGCGAGTGAGCATGGAATGAGCCCGGCCCGCGCTGCCCGCCGACCCCGCAAGCCGGAGCCCCTGCGCCACGCAGGCCGTACGATCGACTACGAAATCACGCACCGGCCGCGCGTCCGGCGCAACATTCATCTCGAGCTTGCCGACGGCGGTGGGCTGAGGGTGGTCGCCCCGCGCCGCGTGAGCCGGCGCGATGTTCACCGCATGCTGCAGGAGAACGTGACCTGGGTCGCACGCTTCCTGGATTCCGCCCGCACGCGCCAGAATGAGTTGCCGCCTCTGCGGTACGTGGAAGGCGAGGAGCATCTGCTGCTCGGGCAGCCGTATCCCCTTGAAATCCGGACGCACGGGGGCCGGCGGCGACGCGTGGACTGGGAGGACGGCAGGATTCGCATGCTGGCTCCCGTGCCTGCAGAAGCGGGGCGGATCAGGGACCAGTTGCTGCGCTGGTACCGGGAGCGGGCCCTGGCCGAGTTCAGCTGCCGTCTTGCGGCCATCTCAGCCGCAGCGGAGTGGACGGGCGGGCAGCCGCCGGAGCTGCGGCTGCGCCGGATGACGGCGAGCTGGGGCACCTGTTCTGTAGCCGGCGTGATCACGCTGAACCCGCTATTGCTCCGGGCGCCGCCCCATTGTGTGGACTATGTGATCGCCCACGAGGTCTGTCACCTCCGGGAGCACAACCACGGACCACGATTCTACGATCTGCAGCGGCATCTGTATCCGGACTGGCGGGAGGCCCGCCGCCATCTCCGCGAGCACGGCCACATTTATTTGCACCTGTAATGGCGGCTGTAGGAGCGACGCGCGACGGCATTCAGCCAGCGCTTCTTTCGGCTGCGCCGAAAACCGCACCGGCTTCATTGCCTGCGCTTTAGCCGCGATTGTGGTTTAGTTGCTTCGAACCCGGCCCCTGTCGGGCAGATGGCCGAACCTCAGCGCGCCGATCAGCATGCCCGGCACGATCTTGTCGCAGACCCCGAGGTACAGCGCCGCCTCGACCCGTTCCAGGTACCGCGCTCGCTCGTCCGCGCTGCGGCGGCGGATGCGTTTGGTGACGGCCTCGATGGTCGCGTTCAACGGCACAGTTACGGCCTGCCGGTCAGGGCGCCCAGTACACCCGGAGTGGCGCCGCGTTCTGCTGCAGCACACAGCGCACGGGCAGTTCCGCGGCGGACCCGCCTGCTGCCGCCGCCTCGTACACCGCGCGCTTCTCCTGGCCGAAAAACAGCAGGTCGATACGGCGGCTGGCCAGCACGGCGGCCGGAGTCAGGCTGACGCGCTGCGTACCAAGTCGGGGGACATTGAGCAGAGCCAGCGGTTCGGCGCTGCGCAGGGCCGTTTCGAGTTGCGGGCTGTCCGGGAACAGCGAGGCGGTATGACCGTCCGGGCCCATCCCCAGCACCACCGCGTCAAGAACAGCCGGCAGGGCCTCGGCCACCTCGGCCAGCGAATCGGGTGCGCCGCTCGGCGGCAGCAGACCTCGCAGCGTGGCGGCCGCGGCGGGCCCCTGCAGGAGTTCGCGCCGGATCATCGCCTCGTTGCGGTCCGGATGGCTGTGCGGCACCACGCGTTCGTCACTGGGCACGACCGTGATGCGCTCCCAGGGCAGCGGCAGAACGCGCAGCGCATGAAAAAATTCGACCGGCGAGGTGCCGCCGCTGACCACCAGCGCGGCCCGTCCGGAGGCCGCCAGGGCCTCGGTCAGCGTCTCGAAAACGTCTTCGGCCAGCGCCTCCGAAGCCTCCTTGCGTGAGGCGAACGCCAGGAAACGGGGCGTGCCCGGGGTAAGCTCGTCAGTCTTCATTGGGGTCTCTCCATTCACGGTTGTCGCGGTCCAGCAAACGGACAGCGTCGGTGGGCCCCCAGGTGCCCGCCACGTAGTCCTGCACCTTCATCCGGCGCTCGTGCCAGCTTTCGATGATGCCGTCGATCCACCGCCAGGCCCTTTCGACCTCCTCGCGATGCATGAACAGCGCCGGATTGCCGCGCAGCACCTCCATCAGCAGGCGTTCGTAAGCGTCGGGATAGCGCACGCCGAAGGTCTCCTCGAAACTCA
>CALKKN010000188.1 GCA_937995275.1 uncultured Lysobacterales bacterium
CGCGATGGCGCCTGAATCCAGCAGCCAGTCGTGGGTCAGGCCGATGGAGAAGGTCCACTCCGCCGCTCGTGGCAGCTTAAGCGCCTTATCCTTCTCGTCGATGGCACCGTCGCCGTTGAGGTCGAAACGGACGGTCCTGTACGAGGGGTCGACCCAGCCGAGAGAGGCCAGTATCACGGTGTTGCTGCCCACGGCGAAGGTGCCGTCGATCTCGAAGCCGTAAACTTCCGCGTCCGCCGTGTTGCGGATGATCTGCACGACGCCGGCGAACGGATCGGCTTCGTTGACCTCGCGCTGCATGTCGTCGATGGTGGTGTAGAACACCGCCGCATTCAGGCGGCCGCGGCCGCCCAACTCGGACTTGTACCCGATTTCATAGCTGTCCACGGTCTCCTCGTCGAACGGGCCCGGCCCGAAGTTGACCGTGTCGATGGCGGTGTTGCGCAGGTTGTAACCGCCGGAGCGCTGGCCGCGTGTCCAGTGCGCGTACAGGCGCTGGTCGCCCGACATGAACCAGGTGAAGCCGAGCTTGCCGGACCAGGCGTTCCAGGAATCACTGTCGACGAAATCGTAGGTGCATTCGCCCACGTAGACGACGCAGGGGTTGTTGACGTTGCGGGTCAGCGTGGCGATCTGGGCATCCTTGTCCTCGCTGGTGTAGCGGATACCGGCATTCAGCGTCCACTGGTCGTTCAGGGCATAGTCGACGGCGGCGAAGCCGGCCAGCGACTCGACCTCGAGGATGCCGCCGCCGGTTTGCGTGAGGGCCGGAGCTAAGCCGCCGGTCGCAAAGCCGAGCAGGTCACGCAGCTCGGAGTAGTTGACCTCGTTATCGAACCAGTAAATGCCCACGGTGACGTTGGCGTTGCCGAAGATGCCGTTGTAGCGCAACTCGTTACTGAACTGCTCCTGTGCGTTGATAGACCGGGCGTGGAACAGCCAGGCGGGCTGCGCGTCGATGTCGCCGTAGGAGTCGTGGAAGTACTCGCGCCACCCGAAGATGTTGGTGATCGTGCCGTTGCCGAAGGGGACGTCCCAGTCGAGCTGGGCCGTCACGAAATCGAGCTCCATGTCCAGATAGCCCCGCTCGTCGATCGAAAAGTCGAAGCTGTCGCGGTCGAAATTGGCGAAAAAGCCCGGCACGCCGCTGCCGTTGGTGTGCGTCTGCGAGGGGGGGCCGTCGTTGTCGGACTCCATGTGCTCCCAGCGCAGCTGGATGGTCATGGTTTCGGTGGGCTGCCAGGAAATCACCGGCCTGATGATGGTCGTGCTGGCCTTGCCGAAATTGGAACCGTCGTAGAGGTTCTCGAACCAGCCCTTGTCCTCGTTGTGATAAACGCTGAGCCGCCCGCCCAGGGTGTCGCCGATCGGGCCCGACACGGCGCCCATGAAGTAGTAGTTCAGCCCACCGTCACCGCCGGGGTTACCGTCCACCGCGGCACGCAGCGACAGCTCGAACTCGTCGGACGGCCGGCGTGTGTTGATCAGTACCGCGCCGCCGGTCACGTTGCGCCCGAACAGCGTCCCCTGCGGCCCGCGCAGCACCTCCAGGCTCTGGATGTCGAACATGTCGAACACGACGCCGGCATTCAGGCCGAGGTAGACGCCGTCGATGAACACGCCAACCGTCGGGTCGATGCCCGGGATGGAGCTGTTGATGCCGAGGCCGCGGATCGAGAAGTTGGCGACGCCGCGGGTCGTGCCGATGTCGTCCATGGCCACGTTGGGCATCGCGATCGACAGGCCTTTCAGGTCGCGGACCTTCAATGCTTCGATCTGGTCGCCGGTAAACGCGGATACCGAAATCGGGACCTGTTGCACGGCCTCCTCGCGCTTGCGGGCAGTCACCGTGATCTCTTCCATCAGGGTCGACGATACGCCGGCGCGCTCCTCGTCCTGCTCCGTTTCTTGTGCCATCGCGGGTGCGGACAACCCGGTTACCAGGCTAAGCAGCGCCGTGGCGAAGAGACGAGCGCAGGTCGGCTGTTGATTCGACGGGGAAGGGTTGCGGCTCAGGTGGTGGTGCTCTGACATTTTCCAATCTCCACACTTAAGCGTCACTCGAAGCGGTGACCTTGATTCGCGAGAATACTCATGTATACACTGTCGGTCAATATGCGGAATATAATTCCGCGATGCGGTACAACTGATCAGGACAGTGAATCCTTTTGGTGCAGACCGGCCCGGCCACCCCGACTCCCCCATTGAACTCCCGCTACCGCTGGTACGTTGTGTGGCTGCTGTTCGTCGTGTACGTGCTGAACTTCGTCGACCGGCAGATCCTGATCATCCTGATGGAGCCGATCCGGCTCGAATTCGGGTTCTCGGACCGGCAACTGGGCTTGTTGGGCGGCCTGGCATTCGCGTTGCTCTACTCGACGCTCGGCATCCCGATCGCACGCCTGGCCGACCGCAGCAACCGCGTCAACATCATTTCGATTTCGATCTTCGTCTGGAGCCTGGCCACCGTGCTGACCGGCTTTGCGCGCACTTTCGGTCACCTGCTGCTGGCGCGCGTCGCGGTCGGCATCGGGGAAGCAGGCTGTTCGCCCCCTGCCTATTCCCTGCTGGCGGACTATTTCGAAAGGGACAAGCGGACCACCGCGTTTTCGATCTACTCGATGGGCATCTATGGCGGCGTCTTCGTCGGCTTCCTGGTCGGGGCATTCGTCGCAGAGCACTGGGGCTGGCGTGCGGCCTTCTTCGTGGTCGGGGCCCCGGGGCTGCTGATGGCGCTGGTCGTGAAGTTCACCCTGCGCGAGCCGCCCCGGGGGCTGGCCGACGGCCGGGCGCCGCAGGCCGAGGCGCCGCCCGTCAGGGAAGTGATCGGGAGTCTGGCGGGAAAACAGACCTTTCGCCACCTGGCCCTCGCCGCCGCGCTGCACGCTTTCGTCGGCTACGGCGTCAATGGTTTCCATCCGTCATTCCTGATCCGGACACATGGGTTTACCGTGGGCGAAGTGGGCGTGGTGCTGTCGATCGTCGCGGCGGTCTCGGGGGTGGGGGGAACCTGGCTCGGCGGCTACCTGGCCGACCGGTTCACCAACCTGTGGAAGGACGTCCGCTGGCAGCTCTGGGTGCCCGGCATTGCGACCCTGATCAATGTCCCGCTGGCCCTGATGGCCTACACTTGGCCCGACCGCACTGTGGTGGTCGGCTTGCTCTTCGTCAGCCTGATATTCGGCGTCATGTACCTCGGCCCCACGTTTGCCACGATCCAGAGGCTGGTCAGTTCGCGCGAGCGGGCAATGGGCGCGGCGCTGCTGCTGCTGGTCATCAACCTCGTGGGCCTGGGTCTCGGACCGTGGCTGGTCGGCGTGGTGAGCGACCTGATGAACCAGTGGTACCTGGGGGGGGGCGCCGGCGCCGTCACGGCCAAGGCGGCAGGCCTGCGCGCAGCGCTGGTGATCATGGTGTGCGTCAATGTCTGGTCGTTCGCGCACTACATGCTGGCGGCGCGAACGCTCGAGCGGGATTCCCGCCTGGAAGAAGATCGGTGAAGCAGGAACCGAAGAGCGCGGACCGTAAGTCTGCAAATCCACCACCCGGACCGGAGACCTGAATGTCCCGAGCAGATTCCATCCCCCGCGACAGGGAGAACGACTATTCGGTGGAGCAGGCCGCCAGGCGGCGGGAGTTCGTCACCGCGAAGACGGGCGTGGGCCTGCCCACTGTTTCGAGCTTTACGATCGACCCCGGGGCGACGCGCGGCAACATCGAAAACTTCATCGGCACCATCCAGATGCCGCTGGGCCTGGCCGGTCCATTGCGTATCGTTGGTGAACACGCCAACGGCGACTTCTACGTGCCACTGGCGACCACCGAAGGCACGCTGGTGGCGAGCTACAGCCGCGGCATGAGGGTCGTCAGCGAGTGCGGCGGCGTCAGGACGACGGTGGTCAAACATTCGATGCAGCGCGCGCCGGTATTCCTGTTCGCGGACGCCTGGCAGGCGCGCGACTTCGGCGAGTGGCTGGTCAGCGAGTTCGAGGCCATCAAGGCCGCCGCCGAGAGCACGACCCGAAGCGGCAAGCTGGTCGAGATCGAGCAGTACCCGATCGCCAACATGCTGTACACGCGCTTTTGCTACACGACCGCCGACGCGGCGGGGCAGAATATGACCGGCAACGCCACCTTCGCGGCTTGCGAGTGGATCAGGGCGCAGCATCCGCTCAGGCCCCGGTACATCCTCTCGGGCGCGATCGACACCGACAAGAAACACTCGGCGATGAACCTGATCCAGACGCGCGGCAAACGTGTCATCGCCGAGTTCACGCTCAAGCGCGAGGTCGCCCGGGACGTCCTGCGTGTCGACACGGCGACCCTGTACCGGTACCGGCAGATTGCCGCGGTGGGGGCGCTGCAGGCCGGCTCCGCCTACAGCGGCGCTCACTCGGCGAACGGCATTGCCGCGCTGTTCATTGCCACCGGCCAGGACGAGGCCAACGTCGCCGAATCGCATGCCGGTATCACCTATGGACAGCTGCTGGACAACGGCGATTACTACTGGTCGGTCACGTTGCCGGCCGTGATTTGCGCGACCCATGGCGGCGGCACCGGGCTGCCCACGCAGCGCGAATGCCTCGAGCTGCTCGGCTGCCACGGAGCGGGCAAGGCTGACAAGCTCGCCGAAATCGTCGCCGCCGTGGTGCTGGCGGGCGACGTTTCGCTGACCTCTGCGGTGCTGGCGGGCGACTGGGTCACCAGCCACGAGGCGCTGGGGCGCAATCGATGAGACGAGGTAGCTGATGGACACGGCACACGAGGAGCACGTTCGCGCCATTCGATCCGGTGCGGAATACATCGACAGTCTACGCGGGCGCAACCTCGACGTCTGGCTGTTCGGCGAGCGGGTGGCCGAACCGGTCGATCACCCCATGATACGGCCGTCGATCAACGCGGTGGCGGCCACTTACGACCTGGCGGAAGCCAACCCGGAACTGGCGAGCGCGGTTTCCCCTCTCACCGGCGAGCGCATCAACCGCTTTCTGCACATCGCCGGCAGCCGCGAAGACGTGGTGATGCAGAACAAGATGCAGCGCCGCCTCGGACAGCTGACCGGCACCTGTTTCCAGCGCTGCGTGGGCATGGACGCGCTCAACTCCCTGCA
>CALKKN010000189.1 GCA_937995275.1 uncultured Lysobacterales bacterium
GAAGGCCTGCTGATGGCGCCAACTGTCGCGGTCGCCGAAATGCTGCAAAGGGCCGGTCTGTCGCTGCAGGATTTCGATTACTACGAGATTCACGAAGCATTCGCAGCCCAGGTGCTGTGCACGCTGGCGGCCTGGGAGTCCGAGGATTACTGCCGCGAGCGGTTGGGCCTGGAAGAGCCCCTCGGCTCCATCGACCGGGACCGGCTGAACATCAAGGGCAGCAGCGTGGCCGTTGGGCATCCATTCGCCGCCACCGGCGCGCGCATCCTCGGCACGCTGGCCCAGATTCTGGAAAACGCCGGGTCCGGACGGGGCCTGATATCCGTCTGCACCGCGGGCGGCATGGGTGTGTCCGCCATCCTCGAACGGGAGGGGTGAAACCGCCCTTCGCGGCGGAACCCGGCTAGCCGATCGGCTGGGGCGGATAGGGAAGCGCGACGGTGAGGCCGGCGGCCTCCGCCGTGTTGAGCATCAGCGTGGCCCGCGTCATCGGGCCGACCCCGCCCGGCACCGGACTGATCCAGGCCGCGCGCCGCGCGGCCGACTCGAAATCGATGTCGCCGACCAGGCGCCCGTCGGGAAGCCGGTTGATGCCCACGTCCACGACGATCGCCCCGCGCGGAATCCACTCCGAATCGATGATGCCGGGCTTGCCGATGGCACTGATCAGGAGTTCGGCACCGCGCACGTGCTCCTCGAGGTCGTGCGTGAACCGGTGGCTGACGGTAACCGTCGAACCCGTCAGCAGCAACTCCAGCGCCATCGGCCGCCCCACGATGTTGGAGGCGCCGACGATCACGGCGTGCATGGAGCGATTGGCGATGCCGTAGTAGTGCAGCAGCGCCATCACCCCGCGCGGCGTACAGGGTCGCAAACCGGGCTGGCGCAGCGCGAGCTTGCCGACGTTGAACGCGTGGAAGCCGTCCACGTCCTTGTCTGAACAGATGCTGTTGGTGACCGCCGACTCCTGGATGTGCGGCGGCAGCGGCAGCTGCACCAGGATTCCATTGACCTCGGCATCGCCGTTCAGCCGGTCGATCAGCTCGAGCAGTTCTTCCTGAGGGGTCGATTCGGGCAGATCGAAGTCGCGGGCCACGATGCCGGCACGTTCGCAATCGCGCCGTTTGGCCCGCACGTAGATGGTTGAAGCCGGGTCCCGGCCGACGAGGACGACCGCCAGCCCCGGCCGGCGCCCGCCGCCCGCCACGTGCTCCTCGATCGACTGCCGCACGCAGGCGATCAGCGCGGCGCTGACCTCTTTTCCGTCGAGAATCTTTGCAATGGACGCCTGTTCCGATGTATTCATGGTTCTGCGGCGGCCGCCCGGCTGTCAATGGTCGAGGCGGCATTGTATTTCATTATGGAGGGTTAGCCCATGCGCGTACATGAATTTGTGTTCCGTTCGGTCACCGGCGCCAGCATGCCGCTGGAGCGCTGGAAGGGCCAGCCGCTGCTGATGGTCAACACCGCCTCGGAGTGCGGTTATACCCCCCAGTACACGAAACTGCAGGCCGTCTGGGAAGAGTACCGCCCCAGCGGGCTGGTGGTCATCGCCGTCCCCTGCAATGACTTCGGCGCCCAGGAGCCGGGCGACGACGAGGCCATCCAGACCTTCTGCACCACCCGCTACGGCGTGACGTTTCCCGTGACGGCCAGGCAGTCGATCATCGGGGCCAACCCGCACCCGCTGTTCATCGCCCTGCGGGAGCAGTACACCAATGACGTCCTGCCGCGCTGGAACTTCCACAAGTACCTGTTCGGGCGCGAGGGCGACTTGCTCCATCACTGGCCTTCGAACGTCGAACCGGATGACCCCGGTTTCCGTCGCGAGGTGGAGAAAAACCTCGGTTCCTGGATGCTCTGAACACACCGACCCGGCAGAACGGCGGCGGCGCCGGACGCGCCTCCGCCTGACCCGGTAACCTACCGGCGTGCCTTGCGCGCGGTGAACTTCTTCAGGCGGCGGCGTTTTTCCATCTGCCGTGGCGTCAGTCGATTCCGCCGGTCCTTGAACGGATTGTCGCTGTCCCGGAATTCGACGATCAGCGGTGTCCCCCTCAGCTTGAAATGCTTGATGAAACGATTGCTGAGGTAGCGCCGGTAGGCGTCCGGAATGGTATCCGTGCGACTGCCGTGGACGATGATCCGCGGCGGCAGCTTCCCGCCCGCATGCGCGTAACGCAACTTGGCAGTGCGACCCTGCTTCATGGGCGGCTGGTGGGCGTCAAATGCCGCCAGCAGCACCCGCGTCAGCTCCGGAGTGCCGAAATTGGCAGTCGCGCTGCGCCAGGCGGTCTGGACGGCGGCCAGCAATTCCTGGATTCCCGAGCCGTGCAGCGCGGAAATCGTCACGCGCTGGGCCCAGTTGGCATAGGCCAGCTTGCGGTCCAGCTCGCCACGGACGCGCTTGCGGTGATCGGCGTCGAGGCCGTCCCACTTGTTCAGGGCGATGACCAGCGCCCGGCCTTCGGTCAGGATGTGGCCCAGCAGCGTCGTGTCCTGGTCGGTCAACCCTTCCCGGGCGTCCAGCATCAGCACGACGACGTGCGCCCGTTCGATGGCCTGCAGCGCCTTGATCGTGCTGAACTTCTCGACCGCCTCGGAGATCCGCGCCCGCCGGCGAACGCCGGCCGTGTCGATCAGCTCGTACTGCTGCCCGTCACGTTCCAGATGAACCCGGATGGTATCGCGCGTCGTACCCGGCTGGTCGAAGGCCAGCACCCGTTCCTCACCCAGCAGGCGGTTGACCAGGGTGGATTTGCCGACGTTCGGACGTCCCACGATGGCCAGGCGCAGACGGTCGCTGTCTTCCGGCTCCTCTTCCGCCTCGAAATCGGCGGGCAGGCTTTTCGCCACAGCTTCCATCATGCCCTCCAGCCCACGCCGGTGGGCAGCCGCCACGGCCCGGGTCTCGCCCATGCCCAGCCGGCTGAAATCCGCCAGGGCCGTATCGGCGTCCATCCCGTCGACCTTGTTGGCGACAACGATGACGGGCTTGGCTGCGCGGCGCAGCACCGCCGCGATATCCTCGTCCCCGGCGACCAGGCCGTCGCGGGCGCTGACCACGAACAGCACCAACTGCGCCTCGTCGATGGCCTGGTGCACCTGCTGCGCGGTAAGGTACTCGATGCCCTCGGCCTGCGACACCAGTCCACCGGTGTCGACCAGCAGGCTGGGGTTGCGTCCTACCCGCGAAATGCCGTACTGGCGGTCGCGGGTGACGCCCGGCAAATCGGCGACCAG
>CALKKN010000190.1 GCA_937995275.1 uncultured Lysobacterales bacterium
GGCAGCAGATAGCCGGTGAAATTCGACAGCAGCACGCCGGCGAACAGGGCGACGCCGATCAGCCAGTTCAGGCGCCTCGGGGGATCGATCGCGCCGGTGTAGAACACGCGCAACAGGTGGAGAAACGCGGCCAGCACCAGCAGGTTGCCGCTCCAGCGATGGAGATTGCGGATCAGCTGGCCGAACGGTACCTGCGCCTGCAGGTAGAGGATCGAATCGTAGGCGCGGTCCGGAAACGGCTCGAACACGAACTTTAGCAGCAGGCCGGTCCCGAACAGCAGAAACAGCAGCACCGTGGCCGCGCCGCCCAGGCCCCAGGTCAGCGACAGCCGCAGGGTTCGTTCAGGGACAACGGCGGGCCGGAAGTGCAGCAGGAGATTGTTGAAATAGCCCCGCGCTTTTTCCGGCCTCACGGCACCGGCCTCGCTGTGTTCTTCGATCGAAGACATCGCGACGGCATTGTCGCCGGTCCGCAAAGCGAAGTGGGGCAAAAAGTCGCGAAAAACTGTGCGAGATCAATCCGCCAGCCCGCGCGGGCGGGGCCAACGGCCCGGTTGACATCGACCGAAGGCACGGTGACGATAGCCGGATGAGCAGACCCGTCTTCAGGGTCGTCGGCCTGCCCGGCGACTGCATCGGCCCGGAAGTATACGCCGCGGCCTGCCGCGTGCTGGCCACGCTGCAGGAAACCCACGGCTTGTCGATCGAGCTCGACGAGCAGCTGATCGGCGGCGCCGCCTGCGACGCGGCCGGCGTGCCGCTGCCGCAGCAGACCATCGATGCCTGCCGCCAGGCCGACGCCGCCCTTCTGGGCGCGGTCGGTGGCCCCAAATGGGACGATAACCCGGCCGATTTGCGGCCCGAGCGCGGACTGCTGCAGATCCGCGCCGAACTGGGGCTGTTCTGCAACCTGCGGCCGGTGGTCACGCACCCCGCCCTGCAGGCCTTTTCCCCGCTGCGCCCGGAGCGGCTCGCGGGCGTGGACCTGATGATCGTGCGCGAACTGACGAGTGGCAGCTATTTCGGCAGGAAGTGGCGGGACAGCGAGCAGGCCGAGGACGTCTGCCGGTACACCCGGCCCGAGATCGAGCGCGTTACGCGGGCCGCGGGGCGGATCGCGCAACGGCGCGGCCGCCGCATCACACTGGTGGACAAGGCCAACGTGCTGGAGACTTCGCGGCTGTGGCGCGAAGTGGCGCACCGGGTGATCGGCGAGGAGTTTCCGGACGTGGCCATCGAGAACATGTATGTCGATGCCGCCTCGATGCACCTGCTGACCCGCCCGGCGGATTTCGACGTGGTGCTGACCGAAAACCTGTTCGGCGACATCCTGTCGGACGAAGCCTCGATGCTGTGCGGCTCGCTGGGCCTGCTGCCGTCCGCCTCCCTGAGCGAGACGGGTTTCGGGCTGTACGAACCCGTGCACGGCTCAGCGCCCGACATCGCCGGCCAGGGGGTCGCCAACCCCTACGCCATGCTGCTCTCCGTGGCCATGATGCTGCGCCACTCCCTGGACTGCGTGGCCGAGGCCGAACATCTCGAAAGCGCCGTCCACGCCTGCTGGAACGACGGCATCCTGACGCGCGACCTGCGGCCCGACGGGCTGGGCACCGAAGAGGTGACCGAAGCCGTCTGCCAGCGCCTGCGCGCGCCCTCCACGGTCCACGCCGAGTCCTGAGTTTCCCGAGACACGCCCGATGAACCAGACCAGTCACCACCCCTCCGCGTCCGCCGATTCGGCCCGCGCCCTGTTCGACGAGTACCTGCCCCGCATCATGCAGTGCCGGCTGGAGGATCTCGCCGTCGAGACCCCCGTGCAGGAAATGCCCGGCCTGTCGGAGCGTCTCGGTCTGCGCGTGCTGGTCAAGCGCGAGGATCTGCAGCCGGTATTCTCCTTCAAGCTGCGCGGCGCGTACGCCAAACTGCAGTCGCTGTCACCCGGTGAGCGCGCGCGGGGGGTGATCTGCGCCTCGGCCGGCAACCACGCCCAGGGCGTCGCGCTGGCGGCTCGGCACCTGGGCATCGAGGCCGTGGTCGTCATGCCGAACATCACGCCGGAGATCAAGGTCGACGCGGTGCGCAAGCTGGGCGCCACCGTCCTGATCGAGGGCGACAATTTCGACGAGGCCTGCACGATCGCGCTGCGCATGGCCGAGGATCAGGGCCGGATGTTCATCCATCCCTACGACGACCCGCAGGTGATCATCGGCCAGGGCACCATCGCGCTGGAACTGTTCCGCCAGAACCACCGGCCGATCGACTACCTGTTCGTCTGCATCGGCGGCGGCGGGTTGGCCGCCGGCATGGCGCTGGTCAGCAAATACCTGCATCCGGGCATCAAGGTGATCGGCGTGGAAGCCGGTGAATCGGCCTCGATGAAGGCGGCGTTCGACGCCGGTGAACCGGTGACGCTGCCCGAGATCGGGCACTTCGCGGAAGGCGTGGCGGTCAAGCGGACGGGCGACCTGACCTACCGCATCTGCTCGCAATTACTGGACGAGATCATCACGGTCGACAACGACGAAATCTGCGCGGCCGTGCAGGACGTCTACGAGGACACGCGCGCGATCGCCGAACCGGCCGGGGTCCTGGCGATCGCGGGCCTCAAAAAGTTTTTCACGGAGCGGCCCGGCTGCGAGGGCAATGCCGCCGCCGTGCTGTCCGGCGCGAACGTGAATTTTGCCCGGCTGCGGCACATTGCCGAACGGGCGGCGGTGGGCGAAGAGCAGGAGGCGCTGCTGGGCGTGACCATCCCGGAACGGCCGGGCAGCTTCCTCGACTTTTGCGAGACCGTGGGCATGCGGGGAATCACCGAGTTCAACTACCGCATCGCTGACCGCCGCGAAGCGCATATCTTCGTGGGTATCGCGCTCAAGCACGGGGTGTCGGAGAAGTTCGAGATCATGGCGGAACTGCGCGAACACGGTTTCGAGGTGCTGGACCTGTCGTCCAACGACATGGCCCGCCTGCACATCCGCCACATGGTCGGTGGGCGCGCCGACGTCGAGAACGAGCGCATCCTGCGCTTCGAGTTCCCCGAGCGGCCGGGCGCGCTGCTGCGGTTCCTGCGCGGCATGGAGAGCGACTGGAACATCAGCCTGTTCCACTACCGCAACTACGGTTCGGAGTACGGGCGCGTGCTGATGGGCATCCAGGTGCCGCCGGAGGACGACGAGCGTTTCGGGGAATTCCTGCGGAACACCGGGTACAGCTTCAAGGCCGAGGACGACAACCCCGCGTTCAGCATGTTCGTGGGCCCGCTGTAGGAGCGGCTTGTGTGGGAGCGGCTTTAGCCGCGAATGTTGCGAATCTTTCCCAGGGTCGGCGCCGGGTACCCCGAGACCGTTCCGCAGAATGAATGCCCGTACCTCGAGGTCGCTGTCGGGCAGGGCCTTCCAGAACTGTCGAGCTGTCGGGACACAGTCGACAAGCGCACAGGGATGTCTTGAGCGGGTTCTGGAAGGCCCTGCGCGATAGCGGCCGGGTTCGAAGCGACCACACCCTAATCGCGGCTAAAGCCGCTCCTACAGGGAGATTCCACAGCCCGCCTGCGGTCAGAACCCCTTGCCTGCCTCGGCCAGTCGCTGCAGCAACGGGGCCGGCTCCCAGTCGTCGGGGTCGAGCGTGGCCGCAAAGTGACAGATCTTCGCGTACACCTTGTCCAGGCCGACCGTCGAGGCGTAGAACATCGGTCCGCCGCGGTGCGCCGGGAAGCCGTAGCCGAAAACATAGGCAATGTCGATGTCGCCCGGCCTCTGCGCCACGCCCTCGTCCAGCACCCGGGCCCCCTCGTTGATGAGCGGGTAGACGACGCGCTCGACGATCTCGCGGTCACCGAAGGTCCGCTGTTCGATACCCAGCTTCGCGGCCTCGACGCGGATCATCGACTCGACTTCCGGGTCCTCGATGCGCCGCCGGCTCACGGGATCGTATCGATAGAAGCCGGCCCCCGTCTTCTGGCCCAGGCGCCCGCTCTCCACCAGCTGGTCGGTCACGTGATAGGCCGGGTGATCGGGCAAGTCGGGAATGGCCTTCCGCGCCTTGTAACCGACGTCGAGCCCGGACAGGTCGGCAACCGCGATCGGGCCCATGGCCATGCCGAAGCGCTCCAGCGCGCCATCGACCTGCGCGGGCGTGGCGCCTTCCAGCACCACCATCTGCGCCTGGCGCATGTAGCCCTCCAGCATCCGGTTGCCGATGAAGCCGTAACAGACGCGGGCCAGCACCGGTACCTTGCGGATGCGTCGGGCCAGCGCCATGACGGTCGCCAGCACGTCGTCGGCCGTCTCCTCGCCGCGCACGACTTCCAGCAGTTTCATGACGTTGGCCGGGCTGAAGAAGTGCATGCCGAGCACGTCCTGCGGGCGCGTGGTCACGGCCGCAATCGCGTCGATGTCCTGGAAAGACGTGTTCGAGGCCAGGATCGCGCCGGGTTTGCAGGCCTCGTCCAGCGTCCGGAACACTTCGCACTTGATGTCCGGGTTCTCGAACACGGCCTCGATCACGAGGTCCACTTCCTCGAGGTCGTCATAGGTCGTGGTGCCGCGGATCCTTCCCATGAACTCCTCGACCTGTTGTACAGAGAAGCGGCCCTTCTCCGCGGAGCGTTCGAAATTCTTCCGGACCACCGAAAGTCCGGCGTCGAGGGCCTCCTGGTTGATCTCCAGGACGGTCACCGGCATGCCGGCGACGACAACATTCATCGCGATGCCGCCACCCATGGTGCCGGCGCCGATGATGCCCACCGACCTGACTTCCCGGAGCGGCGTGTCCGCCGAAATGCCCTCCACCTTCGCGGCCTGCCGCTCGGCGAAGAAAACATGCCGCAAGCCGGCGGACTCGGACGAATACATCAGCCCGGTGAACCGGTCACGCTCGTTTTCGAGGGCCGTGTGGATATCCAGGTTCACAGCGTCTTCCACGCAATCGATGATGCGCTGCGGTGCCGGCAGGGTGCGGGTCTTTTTGGCCACGCCGGCGCGCATTTCCGGGAAGAAATCGTCCGGTATCTGGCTGGCATCGACCGGCAGGTCGCTGGTGCGGCGCGGACCGGAGCCGGCCTCGACCAGTTCGCGTGCGTAGTCTTTGGCGGCCGCCAGCAGTTCACCCTCGGCAATACGATCGATCAGGCCGGCCCCGAGCGCTGCTCCCGCGCCGACGGGCTTGCCGCTGATCATCAGGTCGAGCGCCGCCCGCACCCCCATCAGCCGCGGGGCCCACTGCGTGCCGCCCGCCCCGGGCAGCAGGCCGAGTGTCACTTCCGGCAGACCCACCCTGGCGGCAGGCGCCGCAATGCGGTAATGGCAGGCCATGGCGGTTTCGAGCCCCCCGCCGAGCGCCGTGCCGTGGATCGCCGCCACTACCGGCACATCACAGGATTCGATCGTCTCCAGCACCTGTGGCAGCCAGGGATCGGCCGGCGGTTTGCCGAATTCGCTGAT
>CALKKN010000191.1 GCA_937995275.1 uncultured Lysobacterales bacterium
ATTCGGTGGAGGTCTGGCAGGAGAGCGAACTGTGCGGCGGTATCTACGGGCTGGCCATCGGTTCGGCCTTTTTCGGCGAATCGATGTTCAGCCGCGGCACCGACGCGAGCAAGATTGCGCTCGTCGCGTTATGCCGCCTGCTGGACGCCTGGGGATTCGGCTTGCTCGATTGCCAGGTGGCCAACCCGCATCTGCGCCGCATGGGCGCCGTGGAGATCAGCCGCTCATTGTTCGAACGGCAGCTGCGGAGGCTGGTGGGAGAGCCCCGGGAGCCCGGCTCGTGGCGAGGCCGCGCGGAGTTTGCGCTGCGCTGGTAAGGTTGCCTCGCGAAGCGGTATCCGCTCCGGTCAGGAACCCCCGCCGCCGAGCAGAACGTCGAACCTCTGCAGGGTGGCTGCATCGAGATCGCCTCGCTCCCGGGCGAGTTCCAGCACCGTGCGGGCCAGGATGCGGTAGACGTCGATATCGTGCGGATACGCGGACTCCAGGGCGCGCAGGTGCGCCTCGATGGTTCGCGTATCGCCGCGCACCACCGGGCCCGTGATGGAATGCCTGGCGCCGGCCCGGGCGAGGTCCTCGACGGTGCTTCCCAGCAACTGGTGCGTGACGGCCGCGGACGTCGACTCGGGAAGGCCCGCATGCTCGAGCCACTTCTGCGCTTTCCAGGCCACACCCTTGGTGACGTTACTGACGATGCTGACCGCAGCATGGTAGAGCCCACGTTCGATATTGCGCACGGGTAACCAGAGACCTCCGATCGACCGGATCAACGGCTCGAGCCGGGCCAGGGCCGCTTCCGAACCTTCGGCGACACAGGCCGTCCCGGCAAAGTCGTCCAGCGACAGGTGGTCGTGCGTCAGGGAGCGCACCGGGTGCAGCGCCGCCACCAGCGCGCCCCGCACGGCCAGCGATTCCAGGATTTCCAGCCCGAACCGCCCGGCCAGGTGGAACACCAGTACACCGTCGAGGTCCCGGCGCGTCTCGCCCATGGCCGCCGAGACGGCTTCGATCTGGCCGTCGCTGGTGCCGATCAGCCAGCACTCGGCTGCTGGCATGGCAGCGATGCTCACCGCCGGCTCGCCGGTCCCGAGCGCCCGAACGGCCCGTTCGCTGCTCGCCCGGCTGCGGTTCAGGACCGCTCCGATCGTCAGGGTTTCAGCCTGCAGCCATAACCGCGCCAGGCTGCCCGCTGCCCGCCCGCAACCGACGATGTTGAGACGCGGGGCGCGTTGTTCGGCGGGGGCGTCAGGCAGCATCGTCCAACAGTACATAGACGTGGGTCAGAAGGTCGCTCGGAGGCGTTTCAGCCGGGTCGGACACGTATTCCTCCCAAGAGACACGGCCTTCTTCCAGGCCATGCGCAGCCATCCAGGCCGCGAGTTTTTCGTAGGTAAGCCCCAGGCCGGCTTGCGGGCCGCGATGCGCGACGCGCACGGCCCGTCCGCCGGGAGAGCGCCCGACCCGAACCAGCCCGGTGGGCCCGCTGTCAGCCAGCAGCACGGGCACGGCCACCTCCAGGGAAAATCCCTCGCCCTCTGCGCGAGTGATGGTCAGGGGCTGTCCAGCCATCTCGATCCCCTGGGCAGCCATAATGCCGAAAATCTCGCGGTAGGCGGTCGCCAACCGGGTTTCGAAGTCCATCGAGTCCGGCAGGTCGTCGATACGCACGAACAGGATATCGTGCGGCTCTGCCCCCACGATCGCCACGTCGAGATTCGCGAAATCGGCTGCCGGCAGCGATTCGGCGAACGCCTTGAGACGGGCGAGCCCGTTTTCGTATTCCACCCCGATCCACCGGTCGAAAAACAGGCCGAAGTACCGCGCCAGTAATCCGCCGTAGATGCTCTGCCCCGCCAGCAGGTCGGTATCGAAACCCCAGGTCAGGTGGACACCCTGCCCCGATGTTTCCATGCTGAAGTAGGATTCGGCCGTCCCCTGCTGCTCGAAATCCAGGCGCATGGCCACCCGTCGATACGGCTCGCTGGTCACGATCTCCTGCCAGCCGGACCCGACCAGGCGCGGGTCGCCGGACCAGCTCAGGCGGGCGCCGACGCCGGCTGCGGGCCCGCTCAATTCGTAGCGTGCGTCGGGGTCTCGCGCGGACCAGGGCGACCAGGCCAGGAAATTGCGGTAGCTGTTCAGGATCGTGAAGACCGTGGCCGCCGGCCGATCGATCGCGATGCTGCGTTCGACGTGTACATAACGCGGCAAAAACAGGCCGACTGCTACAAAGGTAACTATAAATATAACAATGGCATAGAGGACTTTTTTCAACATGAAATCAGGTCCTGACGCCCACGATGCACGTCACTGACGATTCGGCGGGTCGAAGCGGTCGTCTGAGTTCTCAGGGTACCATTCCGGAACGCTGTCATCGTCCTCCCAGTCATAGCGCACCAGGGGCACCCGATCCCACTTGCGGTAGACGAAAGCCAGTAACACGCCGGTCAGCGCGCCGGAAAGATGCATCTCCCAGGACATGTTGGGCCGGATCGGCAGCACGCCCCAGACCATGGACCCATACAGAAAACCGACCATCAGGGAGACCGATACCGAGCGCATGTCCCGGCGCAGAATGCCACCGACGAAGACGTATGCCAGCAATCCGTAGATGAGCCCGCTGGCGCCAAAATGCAGGCTCGGGCGGCCGATGAGCCACGCCAGCCCCCCGGAGCCCAGCCAGATCAGCGGTATCACGCGCAACGAAGAGGAGGGATAGAGGTAGAGCGTCGCTGTCAATGAGATCAGCAGCGGGATCGTATTCGAAAGCAGGTGTTGAACGCTGCCGTGCAGCAGCGGCGCGAACAAAATCCCTGCCAGACCCGGTACCGAGCCCGGCCGCAGCCCGAAGCGCCCCAGCCGCAGCCCGAACACCGCATCGATGACAAAGATCGCCCACAGCACCCCGACGACCACCAGCGAAATCTTCAGCGCCAGCCGGAAGCTGGACCGGGCTCGTTTGGAATGGGTGAAGCGGGGATCGGGTGTGCCGAGGGCCATTGGCCTACTGCAGCTCCGGTGGCATTGCGGACGTGATGGTGAGGCGTGCCTGCGCCATCAGCTGCTCGAGGTCTTCCGGCGTCATACCGGCAGTCTCGATGGGCGGATGGATCACCAAACGGGCCGAGCCCGGAAACAGCCGCAGTGACTTGGCGGGCAGGATATCGCGCGTGCCCACCAGGGTGACCGGCAGCAGCGGCAGCTGCTGATCGATCGCGGTCCGGAACGCGCCCTTCTTGAAGGGCAGCAGGTGACCGTCGAGGCTGCGCGTGCCTTCCGGGAAGAACAACAGGCCGATGCCCTCACCCAGCCTGCTCAGCGCATCCGTGATGGCCTGCGAGGCCTGTTTGGGGTTACGCCGTTTGATGAAGATGTGGCCGGCTTTTTCACAGCCGATGCCGATGCCGGGGATTTTGCGGAGTTCCATTTTCATGACCCATTTGAGGTCGAGCCTGAGCCAGCCATAGACGACCAGGATGTCGTACATGCTCTGGTGGTTGCTGGCGACGATGTAGCTGCGGTTGCGCTTGGCGTGCCCGCCGCCCTCGACCTGCACCCGGATCGGCGTCAGCCACGCCACCAGCCGGGCCCAGTTCACGGCGAATGTCCGGCTGGCGAAGCCGGGGTTGACGAGCGTGGCGAAGATGACCGTCAACAGGCTGAATAGCAGGGTCAGGACGATCACAACGGGCAGGAAGATCAGCCACATATACACCTGGTAGGGCCAGAACAGTATCTTCTTCATCGTGTGGAGGCCGTGGTTGAACCGGGTCAGCCTAACGGCCGCACACGGAATTCGCAACTTCGTGGCATGCAGCCCCGATTACGCCCTGCAGCGTCTTCCGACCCCAAAAAAAGGGCGCTCAAGCGAGCGCCCTTTTCGACCTGTCGCAGACTGGTCAGGCCGCTCAGGCGGCCTTGTCCTGGGCCTCGCCCTCGAGCAGGTTGCCCGACGTGCCGATCTCGATGTTCCGCGGCTTCATCGCCTCCGGAATCTCGCGCTCCAGCTCGATGTGCAGCAGGCCGTTGTCCATCGCGGCGCCGGTTACCTTGACGTGCTCCGCCAGGTTGAAGCGGCGCTCGAACGAGCGGGTCGCAATGCCGCGGTACAGGAAAGCATTCTCTTCGGTTTCCTTCTCCTCGGCCTTCTCGCCGGTGATCACCAGCCGGTTGTTTTCGGTCGTGATGTTCAGTTCGTCCTGCGAGAAACCGGCCACCGCCATGGTGATGCGATAGCGGTCATCGCCGGCCTTCTGGATGTTGTACGGCGGGAACCCCGCACCCTGTTCGAGCCGGGTGGCGGAATTCAGCAGGGAAGCCAGCCGGTCATAGCCGACGGAGGTGCGAAAAAGGGGTGAAAAGTCAAAAGTCGTCATTACCGTATCCTCCTTTGAAGCAATTCGGTATCTGTAGAAAAACCCCCGCCTGTCGGCCGGGAGCAACCTGCGGCCCCTGACGGCGACCGCAGCTATTAAATGTGACCGTAGGCGCCCGATTTCAAGTGATGCGGCGGGTATCTCGCCCTTCGAAATACTCACCCTTCGTAGCGGATGGAGACGATGACCAGCTCCATGCGCCGTTCCGGCAGGACGACGGTGACCTCGTCATCCACCCGGCGGCCCAACAGGGTGCGCGCCACCGGCGAGTCGACGGAGATCCATCCTTTGGCGGCGTCCGTTTCGTCACTGCCGACAATACGGTAGCAGCGCTCGGCGCCGCCCTCGTCCCCGACGGTAACCCAGGCGCCGAAGTACACCTGGTCGCGGCGCGGGGGCGGACCATGGACGACTTTCACCTCGTCCAGCCTCCTGGACAGGTAGCGGATCCGCCGGTCCATCTCGGCGAGCTGTTTCTTGCGGTAGATGTACTCAGCATTCTCGGAGCGATCCCCTTCGGCAGCGGCGGCCCGCAGCGCCGGCACCACGTCCGTCCTGCGTTGCACCCACAGGGCCTTGAGCTCGGCATCGAGGACTTGCCGACCCTGCGCCGTGATGTAGGGACTGCTGCGGGGTTTCGGTGGACGCCACCGGGCCATCGCGTTGCTCCGCTATCAATTGATGCAGAAGTTTAGCCCAACTTCTTACACCTGCAAGCCGCAGATCGATCCGTTATAGTAAGCCGCTTTTTTTGGGAACATGAGAGGTAATTGATGAATATTCGACTCAAGCCGGCGACGGCATTGGGGCTGGTCGCAATCCTGGCGCTGTCCGCCTGCAAACAGCAGGCAGAGGAGCAGGCGGCCGACCGTGCCGACGCTGCACCGGCGGCGCCCGCGGAAACCGTGGCTGACGCCGCCCCTGCCGCACTGGGCAGCGGCATCGACATGAGCGGCTTCGATACGGGCGTACGTCCTCAGGACGACTTTTTCGACCACGTCAACGGGAAGTGGGTAGCCGAAACGCCCCTGCCCGCCGACCGCGCCCGCTGGGGAACCTTCGACATGCTGCGCGAAAACGCTCAAAAGGATGTCCGTGTACTGGTCGAGGAAGTGAGCGCGGCCGAGAGCGTCCAGCCGGGCAGCGCCACCCAGAAGATCCGCGACTTCTATAACGCCTACATGGATTCGGAGCGCCCCAATGCCCTTGGTGTTGAGGCGATTCGCGCCGAACTCGACGAAGTCAGCGCAATCCAGTCCTACCAGGATCTGTTTCGCGCCTTTGCCGTCCTGGGCGTATACGGTGTGAACAGCCCGGTCGGTACGCTCATTTTTTCGGACTTGAAGGATCCGAACACCAACATTGTTTATCTCGGCGAGGCCGGCATCAGCCTCCCCGACCGTGACTATTACCTGAAGGATGACGAACAGTTCGTCGAGGGGCGCGAGCTCTACCGAGCCTACGTGAAGCGCCTGTTCGAACTGGCCGGCGCCGAGGACGTGGAGCAGAAGGTCGAGTCGCTGTTCGCGCTGGAGTACAAGCTGGCCGAAGCGCATTGGACCAAAGAAGACAACCGCGATCCGACCAAGATCTACAATCCGCACACACCTGAAGAACTCGCGGCGCTGGCGCCGAACATCGAGTGGGACGCGGCCATGGAGGCGGCGCACATCCCGGCCCGCGATATGTACGTCGTGCAGCAGCCGAGTTTCTTCGAAGCAGCCAGCGGAATTCTCACGGAAACGCCCCTGGAAACCTGGAAGGACTACCTGGCTTTCCAGACGATGGACGCCTTCGCGCCGGTGCTGGGCGACGACTTCTTCGGGGCCTGGTTCGAGTTCTACCAGGCGGGATTGCAGGGCATCGAGGAGCCCGAGGCGAAGTGGAAACGCGCCGTCAACGCGATCAACGGCAACATGGGTGAACTGCTGGGCCAGCTGTACGTGGATAAGCATTACCAGGAAGAGGCCCGGGCGCGCATGGAGATGATGATCGCCAACTTGACCGAGGCGTACCGCCAGTCGATCGAGAATCTCGACTGGATGGGTGAGGAAACCAAGCAGCAGGCCCTGGTCAAGCTCTCGAAATTTGCGCCCAAGATCGGCTATCCCGAGAACTGGCGCGACTACAGCAGCATGGAAATCGTGGACGGCGACCTGATCGCGAACGTCAAGAGCACAGCGACGTTCGAGTACATGCGCAACATCGACAAGCTGGACCGGCCGGTGGACAAGACCGAATGGTTCATGAATCCACAGACCGTCAATGCCTACTACAACCCCGCCTGGAACGAGATCGTGTTTCCGGCGGCGATTCTGCAGCCCCCGTTCTTCAATGTCGAGGCTGACGATGCGGCGAACTATGGCGGCATCGGCGCCGCCATTGGCCACGAGATCGGTCACGGTTTCGACGATCAGGGGCGCAAGTTCGACGGCGACGGCAACCTGCGCGACTGG
>CALKKN010000192.1 GCA_937995275.1 uncultured Lysobacterales bacterium
GCAACGATCTGTTCGACCGTTTCGAACACCTGCGGTTTTTCATCCTGGCCCGGTACGCTCCGGACCTGGGTGCCGCTGTCGAGCCGGACTTTCGCCGGCGCCCCGGTCGTTTCTTACACGGTAAATGCCAGCCAGGTTTCAGCGGCCACTCCGGGATTGAGGCGGTAAGCGATCAAGCGGGCCATTTCCTGCAGGGAAAAACGTTCACCGGCCGTTCGCAGATACGATTCATTGGCGATGCGTTCCTGGTAAAAGCTGAGCACGTCGGCCATGCCTGAAAAGGCATCGAGCAAGGCGATGGTGAAGTCGTCACTGTCGCGCGTCCGCAGTCGCGCCAAAGCCTTGTATTGTTTCGACGACAGGCGCGCCAGCAGGCTGGCCAGCACGTCGGAATGGTTTCCGATCCGGTAAGCGATGGCCGACAGCCCCGGGCGGTTCTGTATCACCACAGGTGACCGCGCGGCGACTCCGGCACAGCAGCCGCAGGCGTTCTGCAGCGGAAAGTCCCGGGTGCTCATTTGCCACCTCCTACCTTGAGTTTGAGCACGCCCCGTTCGGGAAAATTGGGGTCGTTGTCCAGCCGGGCGATTTCAAGCCGGCCCAGTTTCAGCACTCCCTCGTCCAGCGACTGCTCGTCCTCCGGCGAGCGCAGCCTCCGGAAATGATCGATCACCACCGACGATACGCCCTGGACGGATTGGGCCGCGGCATAGATTTCACTCAGGTAGACCGGCTGGCCGAACGTAAAGTTATCGGGATGGAATAGCGCGGGACCGCCGTCGTCCAGCCAGCCCTTGCTGAAGATGCGCATCAGCGCTGCCCGGACGTCCGCGCGGAAGTATTCGGGCTTGACACAGACCGTCATGACGAGTTCCAGCGGCACGTAGCGGGGCCCGTCCACTTCCAGGTCGTAGCCGGCCATGCGGTAACGTTCGACGTGGTCGAGAATCTCCTGCTCGAACGATGGATCGACCGCCTCCCCGCCCTTGCGGTCGGCCGTGATGAAAACGCTGTGCCAACTGCCGGTCCAGCGGAAAGTAGCGGCGGCCTGCTGCACGTCCTGGTGGCCCTCGCTGACCTCGGCATAGTCTTCCGCGGTGACGGCCCGTTCCTGCTTGCGGAACGCCTCCGGCGCGTCGCGCCTGATCTGCCCGGCCGTTTCCGGATCGACACCGCCCTGCGCCGGCATGGGATTGCTGACGCGCAACAGCCTGTTGTCGCCGCTGACGATATGCGCAATGGATTCCAGACCGACGTTACCGCTGCCGCCATTACCGATGCGGTAATCGGCCCTGAACGCCGTACCGCTTTCCGGGCGCTTGCCGTGTTGGTCGTCACCGAAGCGGATCCAGCCGGTACCGTCGTGTTCGACTTCGACCACGAACTCTTTCTTTTCCGCCTGGCTCGCCAGCAGATCGGGCCGCGGGCGCCACTTGCTGTCGGCGTTGGATTCCGGGTAAATCGTGATACTCGGCCGCGCCCGGCGCGGCGTGGCCGCCGTCATCCGCACGGCGGCTTCCCCTGGGTGACAGACGTCGAGTTGACCGTCATCGAGCACCAGCATCCAGGCGTCGTTTCCATCGGCCACCGACCAGATGCCGTCGCCGCCCTGGACCGTCGCCGCACCGCTGAACTGCAAGCCGCGGCCCTGCAGCACAGCGCGGACGGCAGGCGAGAAATTGCGGGCCTGCAGGTCGGTGAGCAAAGCCGGCGCGGCCTCCACGGAAAACAGCCGCGGCCGGGACAGGGGCAGTGCGTGGGTGAGCGGCGCCTCCTTCAGGCGGGGCCGGAAGCGCGGTGGAATGAGCGTCACGCCCTGGTGCTCGCAACTCAGGTGTGTCGTCTGCGTTGCCGCAACCAGCCGGGCCTGTGGCACCGTTCCCAGACCCTCGGCACGGATGCTGCGGCCATGGTCCGCCAACACCGCATTGCCCCAGGCGACACTGACTCGTTCGAGATAATTTTCACCATGGTCCTGATCGGTAATTGTCGAGATGCAGAGCGGAAAGGCGAGTGCGTCTTCCTCGGCCCACCGGATTTCCGTTACCTGCACGGGAGCGTTACTGGGCGGCTCGAGAAAAAGTCCGCCCGAAGGATCTTCATCCAGCACCACGTGGGTCAGGCGCACGGCCTGGCGGTGACCGCGGTCGGCGTCTTCGTCAAAGCCGGTGCGTGGTCCCAGGCGCTCAGCGAAAATGAGCACGTCGCCGGCCTTCAGATTGGCGAAGCGGCCGCTCAGCGTGGCCCCGGTCGCCCCTTTGGGCAGGCAGCACTCGCGTTCACCCCAGGTATGGAAATCCATTTCCTCGTGCTCTGTATAAAGCCGGTGGCCGTCGATGCTTTCAAACACCTCCACTCCGCCGGCGATCGCATCGCGCCAGTCATCGCCGCCGGGCTCGATACGGTCGTCGATGTCGCGCGCGCGGGTCAGCATCGGCGTTCCCGGCGGCAATTCGACGCCGTCATCGGTGACGAACACCCGGACCCAGGCGCGGGCATTGCATCCCTCGTGCACCAGGTAGTCCATCAGCCGGGCGTGCCGGCGCAAGGAGCTTCGCCGCCTGGCGGTGCCCAGGTAAGCCTCGGTGGCGACCGCGTCCTGCTGGTAGGAAAGGTGATCGCCGGCGTAGGCCAGCAACTCCACCAGCGTGACCCCCAGGTCCGCTGCGTTCCGGTCTTCCCAGCCGGGCAGCAACAAGCTCATGCGGTCCAGCATCATGCGCCGGAAACCGGGATAGTCCTTCGCCAGGTAATCGAGCTGCGGCGTCACGGCGGGCGGCGCCGGACAGGGCGTGGATGCGGCGCAGTCGAAATCGGAGGGGCACTGCACCTTGAATGAGAAATCCAGGCAGGCCAGGCGCGGGTCGAAATCCGCCGGCGGCGTTTCCACGCCGGGCGCGCTGACCAGGCGCAGGCTGTAAACGGAAAAATCACCGAAATAGTCGGTCCGGATCACCAGGAAGTGATCCAGCGGAGTGAGGTCGTCCACCAGGTCTGCGGGCTCACCGGCCGGCAGCGCGGCCGCGGGAGCGACCCAGTCGATCGTGACGCGCTCGATCCGCTCACCGCCGTCGATGACGAAATTGTTTTCGGTCAGCGCCGGCGGCGGCCGCAGGAACTTCAGGAACAGCGTCAGCTGGCGGGTCGGGTCTCCCGGCAGGCCGCTGTCGTGGACTTCGAGGTATTCAAGACCGTTGAGCGTACCGGTCAGCTTGACCACCTCGCGCCGGCGTTCGTCGCAGCAGAAATACCTCATGATCCGCCTCCGTCCATCCTGACCACCGCGGTCGCCCGGGATTGGTCGCGGCGCACCACGTATTGCACCGTGATCAGCAGTTCACCGTCACCTGCCTGGACATCGACCGCCTCGACGGTGATCAGGTCGGCCAGCCACTGCTGCAGGGAACCCTGCACCAGGTACTGGGTGGCCGTGGCTACTTCGGGGCTTGCCGCCCCGAACAGCAGTTGCCGCACGCCGCTTCCGAATTCGGGCCGCAAGACACGCTCGCCGGGCGCGGTCAGCAAAACCTGTTCGATCAATTCGCGGATGTATTCTTCCTCGCTGCACTGGGCAGTGCGCCCGCGGCCGTCAAAATGAAACGGGTAGTCGATCCTGTTCATGTCGCCAATACCCTGGTCTGCGCCACCAGCGGCAGCAGCCCTGTCCCGGTGGGCACGCAAACGGCCTGCCCGGTCTGGATGAGCACCGGCGCGCCACCCGCCATGACACGCACCGCGCCACTGACCCATTGAGCTGTCGCGCAGGGTGGAGCGCCGGTCCCGGTCAGGGCACAGCCGCTGACTGCGTACGGCGTCGTCAGGTTGACCACCGGCTGTCCGCTCACCAGCACCCTCGGGAAGGGCGTCAGGGGCTGGGCCGGACCTGCATGCATACAGGTGATGGTCGCGCCGAAATGCAGAATGGGTGCAGGCATGGTCCGGTCCTCCTCAAATCACTGTCAGGGCGCCAGCGTTGATATCGACCGTCGGCCCCGTCATGGTGATGATGGCGCCCCTCCCGTTGCTGATGGTGATCCCGACATCGGTCACCGAGATCATGGCCCCGGTGGCGGTCGTGAGCTGTATGCCGCCCGTGGGCCCGGGCACGTCGCTGATGACGATGCCGTTGTTGAGCGTCGTCTGTAGCGTGATGCCCGGGATCGCGGGCGGGACGGTGCGGGACAGCGTCGGCATTTCGGCCGCCGTGCCCCAGAAGCCGCCAACCCAGACGGGATAATCCGGATCGCCCTGTTCGAATTCGATCCAGACGCCGGCGCCGATCAAGGGGATCGACAGCATGCCGGTGTTGATGCCGGCGACGGGCACGCAGGGCATGGCCCAACTCGAAAGCATCACGTTGGACACGTCCGGCACCATCACCTGCAGCCGGCCGATCTGCATCGGGTCTACATTGTTCACCACCGTGCCGCGGAACTTGCCGTAGTGCCTTTGCGTATCGGTCATACCGGGACCCTCGATGTCGTGGACAACAGGCCGTTGCGGGCCAGTGAAAAATTCTGTTTGTATTCACCGCGCTGGATGTCGTGGCGCACGCTCTTGACGTAGTAAAGACCGTCGAACGCGTCTCCGGCACCCCGTACGCCCACCAACTGCCTCGCCTTCAGAACCCGGCCGTAGCGGGTCACACTCAGGCTGCCCTCCCCCGTCACTGCGTCCGAATGCCTGGAGGCGTAGGCCATGCCCTGCATCACCGCCCCGATGGGCGAGAGCTTCGCGGTATCGTTGAGGAACTTG
>CALKKN010000193.1 GCA_937995275.1 uncultured Lysobacterales bacterium
GAAAGCGCCGTGCTGGTCATCCACAGGATCGCGAGCGGCCGGTGATTGACCTCCCGCTTCAAGAGCGAGCTTGGCGTCCCGCACAGCTGCATGCCCGCCTGGGTCCCCGTCATTACGATCAATGCCGTTAGCATCTGGCCGTCGTAAAAAGTGAAGGCGAAGGCGAGAAGTGCGATTGCCCAGATCACGGCAAAGAGCAGCGTCAGTGCGAAGTGCGTCGCGGCCGCACGTTCTGCATCTCTGGTTTCTTCAGCCCGGTGAATCAGTGCGTCTGACAGCCCGTATGCGGCGAGTACGGCGGTCAGCCCGGTGACTGCGCCGGCGAACGCGTAGATGCCGAAGACCTCGACTGGCAGCATCCGTGCCAATGCGATCGAACGGATGATCGCCAGCGCGGTCGCGACGGCGTTCCCCCCGGTCGCCCAAAGGCCGGACTGTATGAACCGGCGAGCCAGCGTCACGGCTCACTCCGAACGTCACGGCGGGCGGCGGGTTCACCGCTGGCGATCTCGTCATAGAGCGCCATCGTCCGTGTGATCATGGCCGCCCGCGTGAAGTGCCGCTCGACGCGCAACCTGCCCGCGTCGCCCATTGAACGGGACCGGCTTTCGTCCTCCATCAGCGATTGAATGGCCGTCTTCAGCGCAGGGCCATTCGCGGGGGGCACCACGAGACCGGTCTCGCCATCGCGTACGACCCAGGACGTGCCCGTGCCCAGCTCCGTCGCAATGCAGGGCAGGGAACTGGCCATCGCTTCCAGAAGGACCGTCCCGAAGGCTTCGGCCCGGCTGGTCGAGGGTAAGACGAGCATGCAGGCACGCCGGTAGTGCGCCAGCAGCTGTCGATCGTCGACCTCCCCATGGAAGTGCACACGACCCGCCAGCCCCAGTTCGGCCGCCAGGCTTTCCCAGGGTGTGCGCATCGGCCCATCGCCGACGACATCGAGGGTTGCACCCGGCACTTCGGTGAGGACGCGCAGCAGTACGTCGAGACCCTTGTAGTGGCGCAGCTTGCCGACGAACAGGAGCTGGGACCGATCTTTCTGCTCCTCGCGGGCCGCGCGGAATCGTTGTTCGTCGACACCCAGCGGAATGGCCCGGCAGCGATCCGCGATGGTCCGCAGCCAGGGCGACGACCCGACATAGTTTGGACTCGTTGCGATTACCGCGTCGCTCGCGGCGAGAACGCGCCGCAGGACCGGGCCATAGACCGGCATGATCCTTCGCTGCCGGATCACGTCGGCGTGATGGGTGATCACCAGGCGGGCCGATTGCCGGAACAGGAGCGCGCTCGCTTCGCCGAGGGGATAGGGCGAGTGCACATGGACGATATCGGGCTGCAGGCGTGCGAGCAGCGCTGGCTGGTGGATGCTGATCGGCATGGACCAGATCGTGGCCATGCGGCGGGCGCGGACGATCTCTACCCCGTTGAGGCGTTCGCTGGCCGCCTCGCCGCCCGGATTGCACACAAGGACTGTGACCCGGTGACCCAGGGCAGCCTGCGCTTCGGCGAGAACCCGCACATGGTTTTCGATCCCGCCGAGCACGGGGTGGTAGTCCTTATAGAGGTGGAGGATGTGCAAGCGGACGGCCTAGCTCAAAGATCCGGACGTGGCGAAGCCGCGGGACGCTGTGCTGATCCCCGGTTGCCGTCTGGTTCTCTCGTGTCCCTGCTTCAGGATGGCTGCTCTCCATGAATGCCACGATCCATGATTGTCGGGATTCGGCTGCGCGGATGCCTGTCCGGACGCGGTTCATGTTACCTCGCTGGCGGCGCGGGTCCCGAGTAAGGGTTCCCGTTTCGTCCGGATCGGCGGGTGCACAGGGATGGGCTCGCGCGGGGGGCTGAAACGGTAGCCGCGCTTGCGGTTACCATGGCGCCATGTCCTTCGAAGGCGAGTCGTCAAGCTGATGGATAGGAAACGCCTGTTGCAGGTCGTTGCTTCATCACGTGGCGGGGGCGCGGTTCATGCGTTGGCGATTTCTGCCGAACTCGCCGGCGCCGGGCATGAAGTCACGGTGGCGATGCCGGCCGATGGCGGGCACCTGACGGCAGCCGATTTCGAGGCGGTCGGGGCCAGCTTCGCCTCGCTGCCGGGCACCCGCTCCTCGCTGGCCGGCCGCGTGCGCGACCTGGGCCAGGCCATCGGCGAGATCAGGCCCTGCCTTGTGCACGCCCACGGCTCCCGAGCTGCGCTCTGGACCCGCTGCGCCCTGCGGTTCCGTCGCCTGCCCGAGACGCGCTTTGTCTACTCGGTTCACGGATTCGCGACGCCCTACTACCCGCAACCGCGCCGACTGCTGCAGGGCCTGGTCATGCGCTGGGTGTCCGCTGACGCGGCTGCAGTGATTGCCTGCTGCGAGTCGGAACGCGCGGAAGTCGTGGCGGCCGGCATTGCACCTGCCCAACGGACAATCACGATTTCGTCCGGTTTCGAACTGCGGCCATTCCTTGAACTTGACGCTTCGGCGCGGCGCCATGCCCGCCGGGAACATGGCGTCGACGACAGCGCCTGGTTGTCGATCATGGTTTGCCGGCTCGACCGGCCGCGCGACTTCAAAACCCTCCTGGAGGGTTTCAGGCGGGTGGTAGAAGCGCTGCCGAGTGCGTGCCTGTTCATCGTCGGCGATGGACCTGAACGTGCGGCACTGGAGGAGCAGGTCCGGCAGCTCGGCCTTTCCGGACACGTACGCATCTGGGGGTTCCGCCGCGACGTGGCGAGCTTCTGCGCGGCGGCGGATGCGCTTGTTCTCACCAGTTGGGGCTGGGAGGGCCTGCCCGTTTCGGTCGTCGAGGCCCAGGCGGCCGGCCTGCCGGTCGTCGTGACGGACGCGGGCGGCGCCGGCGAGGCGATCGACCCGGAGGTCAGCGGCATCCTCGTGCCACGGTGTGATGCCGGAGCGCTGGCGTCCGCACTGCTGCGACTGGCGCGCGACCCCGATCTGGCCGCGCAGATGGGCGCCAACGGCCGACGCCACGCACGGGAAAGCTTTGGCAGCGCGCAAACAGCCGGCCGCATGGAAGGGCTCTATGCCTCCCTTTTCGATGCCTGATAACGCGCCGGACCCGCGGGTCGAAAAGCCGCGCGTGCTATTCGTTGGCGGCGCCATGAAAAGCGGTTCGACCCTGTTGGGCGCCTTGTTGGGTCAGTTCCCGGGATTCTTCAACGTCGGCGAACTCGGCCGCTTCTGGGTGGAGGCCGCCAGCGGCGAGGGTCGCTGTGGCTGCGGGCAGTCGCTGGACGCATGTGCGTTCTGGGCCGGCGTGGCAGCCGATTGCCGGACGCAGGGGGTGGACATTGCGCGGATGTCCGAGCGTGTCTACGAACTGGATGAAACCCGACGGTTGGGGCGGGTTCTTACCAGGAGATTCCGGGCCGACGTGCGCTCCGGATGGGACGAACTGGCCGCGGCCACCCGGGTCCTTTACGCGTCGGCCTGGCAGCGCAGCGCCGCGCGCTATCTGGTTGATGTCTCGAAGCTGCCGACCCATCTGCTGCTGCTGAAGGAGCCGCCGCCGCTGGAGATTCTTCTGCTCCATCTGGTGCGCGACGGGCGAGCGGTAGCCTATTCCTGGGAACGCACGCGACAGAAGCGTACCGGCGGGCGGGGGGCAGGGTCGGTGCGGGGACACCGGTGGGCCGGTAGCGATGTGTTTGTCTGGGCGCTTCAGAATTTCATGATCGAGCGCCTGGGGCGAGGCCTCTCCGGCAGGGCGCTGCTGCGATACGAGGATCTTGCTGCAGCACCCCGGGCGAGCCTGGTAAAGGCTCTGGAGACGCTCGGCATCGACCCGGGCGAGGGCGGCGTCGATGCGGGTTCTCTCCGGCTGGAACCGACCCACTCGATCGCGGGCAGCCCACAGGTGCGCTTTGCACAATCGGGTACGGCTGTGGTCCCGGACGATGCCTGGCGCCGTGAACTCGGGACCGCCCGGCGCCGTGCCTGGACCCTGCTGGCCTGGCCGGCGTTGAAGCGCTATGGCTACAGGATCTGATCGCGGGGAAGCACCCGCTGGCTTCCTGTATCGCGACGAAGCCAGACCGATCGGAAGGTGTGCTGTTCAGCCGGCGCGGGAACCGCTGCGGGGGGGCATGGCGAGTTCGATACCTTCGGCATCGAACGCGTGCTTGATCTTCTGGCGCAGCGCCCTCGCTATGCGATCGTGCTGACCCGGTTCCACGCGGGTGCGCGTGCGAATCGTTGCCCCGAGGCCGCTGAATTCTTCGATGCCCTCGATGCGCGTTGCCTCCATGACATCCGGATGGGACTCCGCGAATTCCTTGCCGATAGTTTCCAGCACGGCGTAGGCGGAGTCGATGTCGGACTCCCGGGCGACGCCGACCGAGACGATCGCGTGGGTGTACTGCCGGGAGTAGTTGATCACATTTCCGAGGCTGCCGTTTCGCAGGATGTGCAGTTCCCCGTCCGGGCTGCGCACACGCGTGGTACGAAGTGCGATGGCTTCGACGGTGCCGCGCGCGTCTCCGGTCCTGATGAAGTCGCCGACCTGGAAGGTGTCTTCGAAAATGATGAAGAAGCCGGAAACGATGTCGTTCACGAGCGGCTGGGCACCGAGGCCGACGACCACGCCGAGGATACCGGCGCCGGCGAGCAGCGGGATGGGGTCGAAGCCGAGCCCGCGCATGATCAGCACGACAGCGAAGAAATAGATGATGCCCGAGAGGATGCTCTTGACGATCGGGAAAATGGTCTCGTTACGCTGGCGCTCCTGCTCGGGCAGTTCGTCGTTGAGGTAGGTGCGATCGATCAGCAGGTTCACCAGCTCGATCGCGACCCGCGACAGGAAGAAGATGCCGATGCCCTGTATGACGCCCGGTCCGTACTTCGCCAGATGGGAGATGAACTCCAGCTGGGTCAGCACCAGCGTCGCGACGGATGCGTAGACGATGTACTCCAGCGTCCGTCGCAGCAGAGGAATCAGATGCCTGAGATGCTGGTAGTAACTGACCAGGCCGGTTGACTCGGCATACTGCTGGCTGAGGCCGTCGAGGCTGTCGACGATGGCGGCGACGGCATTCACGATCAGCAGGCCGACCGAGATAATCAGGTAGACCCGAAGTCCGACCATCAGCAGGTCGGGGATGGGCGGCGGAATCTTCAAAAGCCGGATCGCGGCGTATGCGACCAGCACCCAGACGAGCGCGTGCTGGATTCGATTGAGCCGGTCAAAAAAGCGTTTGACGCTCCGGTCGTTGCTACGGAGGCGCCGGTATTCCATCGCTCTGTCGCGGAGCTGGGACAGCAACCGCTCGAGCAGGCGAATCACTTTCTTGGCTACATAGCCGATGATGAGGAGCGCGGTGAGCCGTATGCTGAGATTCAGCCAGAAGCCCGGGGGTATGCGGGCGATCAGGTCGAGCGTGAACTGGCGCAGATCGTTGCCGAGATAGAGCTGGTAGCCGTTGACGCCCAGCACGCCCAGAAACAGCAGCACAAAGATCAAACGCAGAAAGATGCGGGCAATGCGCAGCCCGTGTTCGATTCTTCCCGAGATCTTCTCGAGGGTCGGCGCAGTTGTCAGCCGGGACCGGGTGAATCGAAGCAGACCGCTAAGGGCCAGGAACACGGCCAGCAGGATAGCCAGCTCGATGGCGATGACGAACAGCCCGGCGGTCAGGCCGCCATTGGACTGAATGTTTTCCAGCCACTCCAAACCTGACCACTCCTCTGGTTGACCGCTCGCCACTGTCTCCGCCACCCAGCCCGCGTGCGAATGACCGCTGCAGGTTGGCCGAATCAGCAGATGTATAGGCGGATTCGCGGCGCGGTGCAAGCCGGCATGATGCGCGACCCGCAACTGCCGTGCTAATGGACGGCGCGTCGGACCGCGACGCGATTGACCGCGGTCCGTAACGATTCTGCGCTCCGGTCCCCGCATTCCCGGGCGAAAATTGCGACCTCGGCCACGACTGTCTTCCCGGTGTCTGCTAGGCTCGCGTCCAGCCGGCTGGGTGCCCGTTGGCCGGCCCTTGAACTGTGAAATAAATAGGGCTTGATGGCGATGCGGGCGAGGGGATGTGGTGGCAGGACCTGAGGCGAAAGAGCAGGCTCCGCGTGAGCGCTGGTCGCACACCGGCTGGCGGCTCGTCGTGCGGGAACGCCTCGGACAGATCATGTTCGAACCGCACCGCCTTGCCCAGCGGACGTTCCAGCGTCTCGTCCTGGATCCCCTTTATTTCAAAACGGGTTTTTGTCCCGTCCACCAGCGCGATCTGAGCGGCTACAGCCACTTCGTGACATCGCGGGAAGGGCTGTTCGCGATCAATCAGACTTCCTGCGCGAAAGTGGTCTCCGGCCAGTTCTTCGGACTCACCTGGAGGGACGGGGCCTTCTATGCCTTCGAGTCCCTCGGACCGTACCGGCCACCAGAGCGCAGCGAAGAGGGTCGCTACAGACGTGGGCGTCTGGTGCGTATCGAGATCGAGGGCAGCCGGGTCAGCAGGGTGCACACCGTTTTCTCGGGACTCTCGAACGGCGTCCATCAGATCGAGTTCATCGGCGGGCACCTGTATCTCGTGGATACCTACAACAACCGCATTCTGCGCATGCCATCCGACCTCTCGCGGGTCGATGCGGAGTTCTATCCGATCGGGCGTGCCCGCCAGGAGGACTGGGCGAACGGCTACGCCCACATGAACTCGATCCTCGGCCGGGATGGCTCCATCTTCCTGCTCAAACACAACGGCCGTCCCGACAAGGCAACGCGCCCCAGCGAGGTCATCCGCTGCGATTCCGACTTCAATATTCTCGAGACCATCGAGCTCAATGGGAATGCCTGTCACAACATTGTATTTCTGGAGGACGGCAGTCTCCTGTCCTGCGGTTCGCACAACGGCGAAATCATTGACGGGCAGAAGGTCATCGCGAAGATCAGCGACATGTTTACCCGGGGTCTGTCAGTGGACGCCGATTCGGTCGTCGTCGGCAGTTCGATCTACACGATCCGCACGGGCAAGCATGGCCGGCGCTATGTACCCGGTCGCGTGATGTTCTTCGACCGCGACTATGAGCTCCACGCCGAGCTGAGCGTACCGGCCGCGCCGACCGATATTCGCCGGATTGACGCGCGCGACCGCGGACTAAGCAGTTTTGACGGAACAGCTTGAACAACCCGGTTGTCGGTCGCCACGTCACACGTGCGCTGAACAGGCCTCGCCCAGCGCCGCCAGGACCCGCCGCTGGCCTGTGAAGGGCGTTCGCCCGTGGCTGACCTGCATGTTGTCGAGCAGGAGGACATCGCCTGGCTGCCAGTCGAATATCACCTTCTCGCGCTCGAATGCGCCACGGATCTCGGCCAGGTCCGATTCGGCGATGGCCGTCCCGTCACCGTAGAACGCGTTGCGCGGCAGATCCTCTTCTTCGAACAGGCCCGTCAGGGCCGAACGAGTGTCGGTATCCAGAGCGGATACGTGGAACAGGTGTGCCTGATTGAACCAGAGCTCGCGACCGTTGCGCGGGTGTGTGGCCAGGGCCTGTGCACGCTGCACGGTCCGCAGCTGGCCGTCGGGCTTCCACTGCACCTCGATGTCCCGCGCCTCACAGAAGGCCTCCATCTCAGCCTTGTCTTCGGTCTGAAATACGGTTTGCCAGGGCAGGTCCAGATATTCGTAGTAGTTACGCACATACATGACGCCACGTTCGCGGAAGCGATCGACGATTGGCCCAGGCAGTCCCTCCGTGACTCGGGTAGTGTCAGCCAGCGGCGTTTGTCCGCCCGTCTCGGCGACCTGCAGACAACAGAAAGCGAGCCGCAGCGGCCAGTCTCTCTGGTAGGCGTTTTCGTTATGCAACGGGATGTGTGCTTCCGCCGGGTACTCGGTGGTTGTGTAGATGTTCTTGCCGACCGACGTTCTCGGTGTGGACCTGTACACATAGGCCAGACGTTCGTCGAACAGGCATCCGGCCACTTCGTCGAACGCATGCTCGTCGGTGACCGGAAAGCCCCGAAACAGCAGCGCGCCATGCCTGAGCAGCGCGTCGTCGATCGAGTCACGCTGCGACGCGAACCAGGCGCTGGTGTCGGCCACTTCGTCCGGCGCTTGAATGATCAGCGGGATTGCGGCATCACCTCCTGCGCTCATCGGGCTCTCGAGATCGCGGTCACTCATTCAGGCACCTCCGAGGCTTTGTCCCTGGCGGCTTCGTCGGAGCGATGACCGGGCATGTTGCCGGCATCGGCAGCGCCGCTGGCCGCCGTCGCAAGAGATTCGCCAATCACCGCTGCGACCTTCCCCTGCCAGGGCGGGAGCAGCAGGTCCTCGTGGTCCAGCGCACCGGCGATGATGTGGCCGGTCAATCGCCCTTGCACC
>CALKKN010000194.1 GCA_937995275.1 uncultured Lysobacterales bacterium
TGCGGAAGCGGGCGGCCGGGTTTGGTGGCTTATGAAGCTGAAAGCCAGCCCTTGCTACTCCTCCTTGGGCTTGTAGGCCGGGTCCTTGGAGACAGGCTCGGGCACGTGGGCGCGGCCGCCCGGGATCGGCGTCAGCTCGGCTTCCAGAGCCCCCGGCGTTGCTAAGCAAATGTCGGGACTGCATATGTCGAGCGCTTCGCCCGCGCAGATGCTGTCCCAGGCGACATCGCAGCAGAAGGGGTCGATCGCGCATACAGCCGCCTCGCATTCCCCATTCTCGCAGCCCGGTGTTCCATTTGCCGTGACACAGTCACCGCAGGAGTTCTCCTCCAGGAATGCCAGCATCTGGTCCATGACGCTGAACGAGCAGCCGAACTTCATATGTCCCTTGCCGAGACCGAGGAAGTCGATTATCTGATCGCAGGAACAGCCGGCCGTGTCCTCGAGGGTGTAGACCACGCCCTGGGGATTGGGTGGAGCGGTTTCGAACACGCCAAATGGATCGATGCCCGTCAGGGCGGAATTATTTTTCTTCAGATTGCCGGAAGTGGGCACTGCCTCGGGAATGACCGTGCCGGGACAGAAATCAAAGGCCGCATCGATGCCGTCGCAATCATTGGCTGCCCCGGGTGGAACGGGCGTGCCGTCATCCAGGATCGCCAGGTCGAAATCGCCGGTGGCGCTGCCGAAACCGTGCACCAGCACCTTGTAGGTTGTACCTTCGTTGGTGGGCCAGTCGAATTTCGTGGAGAAACCACCACATCCGGCTGTGTCGTCCACACCGCCGATGCACTCCTTGGTTTCGCAGTCTGCGCAGTAAACGCTGATCTTGGTGTCGTAGTTCGTGCCGCCGGTGCTGGGATCGCCGTCGTTACAGGTCGATGCGGTCATCGTGTTGCCGGTGCCGATCACGTCATACCAGGTGCCCGGCGCCGTGACGGAGGTGCCGCAATCGATATCCGGTGGCTCGTCCAGTGTCGCCGTCGTCGTAGTGCCGGATTCGATGTCGCCTGCCTCCAGCGGACCGCCCGGGTATTCGCAGAGGTCGTTCTCGGCGGGTTCCTCACAGGTGATGGTGAGATCGAAGTTACCGGTTGCGGAAGCAAAACCGTGCACCAGGAGCAGGTTGTCGGAACCGTCGCCGGTCCAGGTCAACTCGCTGGTGAAACCGGCACAGCCGGGTGTGTCGTCGATGCCGCCGATGCAGCCCAACGCGCCGCATGCGCCGCTGTAGACCGACAGCTTGGTGTCATAGTCCGCCTGGTTGCAGGTGCTGGCGGTGATGATGCCGCTGTGTGCGACGCTGTACCAGACACCGGGCGCCGTATTGCTGGTGCCGCAGAAGTCGGCGCCGTCGAAGGTCGCCAAATCGGTGCTGCCGAGTACCGTTTCATTGCATTCCAGCGGGATTGCATCGCTGCAGAGATCGTTCTCTGGCGGGATCGGGCAGGCCGGATCGCTATTGCAGTCGGGGTCAACGCAGTCGATGAGGCCGTCGCAATCGTTGTCGATGCCGTCGTCGCAGATCTCGGTGACAGGTACGCACACACAGGCTTCGTCGGCGGCGCAGTCGGAGTCGGTGCAGTCGTAGTCACCGTCGCAGTCGTTATCCAGGCCATCGACGCAGGTCGATTCGGGAGTTTCGGTTGGCACGCACGGCCCGCCGCAGTCAGGGAACCTGAAGCTGCAGATGCGGGTGTTGAAGTCGAAGCTGCCGGTTGTCTGGTAGTACTCCTGGGTGTACCAGAAAGTGCAGTCGTCGGTGGGGTCGACGCTCATCGACGAGTAGTCGCCCCAGCGTCCTGCTGACGCGACCTGGGCGCCGGTGCCTTCGTGGCAGGAGGCCTCGCCGCCGGGCATCGTCCCCAGGGGGTCTCCCGCCGTCCGCGTGGCGTAGCGCACGGAGGGGAAGAGGCTGTCGCTGGTCGCGCTGTAGCCCAGGGCGATGTTGCCGTCCTGGTCCTGGGCGATCGAGCCCATCCAGCGCTCGATGCCGTCGTCGCTATCCCCGGCGTAAGTGCCGTCCTGCTGCAGGAACCAGTTGGACTGGCCGTCGGCGCTGCGGGTCTCGGCCCAGCGGATGCCGGCCCGGTCAGCGCCGGCGTCCACGGTGGTGTTCAGGACGACACGGGCGTTGCTGCCGAACCAGCGGTACTGGGCCCGGTACATGGTGAAGAATTGCAGGGCGTCGAGTTTGTCCCCGGAGTTGACCGGGGTGACCGCGGCTCCGGCCAGGTGGCGGTCGAAGTTCGAGCCCGCCACCACGAACGGGCCCTCGGTGTAAGTGGAACTGCCGATGTCCGACCAATCCACGCACAGGGTATGGTTGCGGTAGCCGTCGTTGTTGTGGGGTGAGTCGTCAAAGGCCGAGTCCACGGCTGTCCAGAAGGTCGGGCAGGTGCCGGCCGGCGGTGTCGGTCCCGCCAGGTGCGGTGGCAACTGGCCCTCGATGCATTCGTTGGCCACACAGGGGTTGTTGAACTTGACGGCCTGGGCTGCTGCGCCGACCAGCATGGCGTCGCGCTCCATCACGCCGGCTGAGACCGAAAACGGTCCGCCGGCGCCACCGAAGTCACGCAGGGTAAAGGTGTAGGCGCTTTGTCCGGTGCTGCCGGTGGTGCCGTCATCCCAGACGCCCAGCTT
>CALKKN010000195.1 GCA_937995275.1 uncultured Lysobacterales bacterium
CAGCCGTTTCGATGGTCGCGTACCCGGTAATGACGACGACGTCGATATCCGGGCGCAGATGCCTCACGGCCCTGGTCACTTCCACGCCGTCCATGCCCGGCATTTTCAGATCGGTGAAAACGAAGTCGTAGTCGCGCCTGCTGACAAGTCCCAGCGCTTCCGATCCGTCCTGCACGGTGTCAATGCTGTAACCGCCGAGGGCCAGCGTCTTGCGGAGGCTGTCCAGGACTATTTTCTCGTCGTCGACGGCCAGGATGCGCGCCTTGGGTTCGGACAGGTCTACTCTCGTCAGCGTGGGTGCTTCCTCGCTGACATCAAGCTTCAGCCCGGTATCCAGAGCCTCTTCCCTTTCCTTGCGCGCCCGTGCCGCGCGTACCCTTGTCAGCAGCATGCGGAGCAGGAGGTCGACCAGGATGAATACGATGATCGTCGTGATGATTATCGAGACTACGACCATGCGATGGCTCCTTCGGAGAGCATGTGGCCGGCGAGGGCAGGTTGCGGTATCCGCCCGTGAATCCGTTCTTCGTATTGCAGTACGGATTGTGCCTTTTCCGGGCAGGAAGTTAACTGATCGGGGTCAAACAGCTTATTGTTTTAAAAAGGAAAAGAGGTATCATTAAGGCATGATATAGCGATCGGCTGTGCCTCTTCAGGGCAGCCGCACGCCCAGCCGGGACAACTGTTTCTCGGCCTGCCACGCCCAGCCGCGATTGGCCACCGGCGAGGCCGGGCTGGGGTGGAGTATCCGCCCGATCCGGACGTCCAGGTCCTCCAGTGCCGCCCTGGCCCGGTCCTCGGCGAACTTCCCGATGCCGACGACCAGCTTCGGATCGAGCGTCCGCACCACGTCGCGAAGCGCCCGGTCGCAGATCCGGAACAGCTCGCCACGTTCGGTGGCGGGCAGTTTGTCCGGGGTGCGGTTCCTGCCGGATGCTTCCAGGAACACGAGGGGGCAGTAGTTGGCGACGAAAAATCGTTCGAAAAAGCGGTCGGCCGTGCCAAAGCGGTCGCGCGCCCAACCCCAGAAACGACTACCGCTGACCTCCTCGCGCCGGACCCGGAATCCTTCGACGGGGCGCCTGGGATGTTCCCCGGGTGGTTTGCCCACGGGACCCTCGATCCCCAGCCAGTCCCGCACCAGGTTGACCGTTCCGAACGGCACACCGGTCTGCGCCATGCCCCACGGGCCGGGGTTCATGCCGAGGAGGATGATTTCCTTACGGCCGTTCCCGGCTTTTTCGAGGTACCGCTCGCCGGGTTCGCGCGCATAGTCCAGCGGGTTGTACACGTTCGCCGTCGGCCCGGCGAACGACAGGCCGTCCACGCCGGCGGACAGGTCCCGGTAGATGGTTTTCAGTCGGTCGGCGAGCAATCTGGAATTCCCGGCCCGTGTTTCGACTTCATTCCTGCCGGGCGGTGCCGTCGCCGGTCTCCATCGGATTGGCCGGGTCGGCGGCCCACTCCTCCAGCGAGGCGGCGTACACCGCCACGTCGGTGAAGCCGAGGCGGGTCAGGACGAAGGCGTCGGCGGAGGCGGCAATACCGCCGCCGCAATAGGTAATCGTGCGGGTGTCGCGGTCGGCATCGATCAGCATCTCCAGTTCGTCGAGCGGCCGGTACTGGCTGTTCTCATTCAGCAGCAGGGTGGAGGGCATGTTCAGGGCGCCGGGTATGTGCCCCGGCCGCCCGTACATGGCCATCTCGCCCCGATAGTGTTCACCGGGCATCGCGTCGACGAGCGTGACGTTGTCGTTTTCGAGCGACGCGAGCACCTCCCTTCGATCGGCAATCAGCTCCGGCCGAAGGTTCAGGGTCAGGCGCCCGGGGGAGCGGCTGGTCGGTTCGGTCGACAGCGGATGGCCCGCCGCGGTCCACGCGTTCAGACCGCCGTCGAGCAGGGCCGCCCGGTCGAAGCCGATCCAGCGCAGCATCCACCAGACCCGGGCCGCCCAGACGGAGTAGTTCGCATCGTAGAGCACCACCCGCGAATCGTCGCTGACGCCCAGTTCGGCCATGGCGGCTAAGAATTGCTCCGGCGACGGCATGGCGTACTCCAGCGGACTGTCCGGGTCGGACAGCTCGCCCATGAGATCGGCGAAACCCGCAGTGGGAATGTGACCGGCCTCGAAGCCGGCCCGGCCGTTCACCATGCGAATGCCGCCTGCTTCGTCGGGCTCGATGGTCACCGTGCAGTCGAGCACCACCAGATCGGGCTCGTCGAGATGCTGGCTCAGCCACTCGGCGCTGACCAGCGCATCCATCTCCGGCCGGGCGTCCGGAGCGGGTTGGGGCGATTCATTGGCAGACGCCGCGGCCGTCATGAGCACCGACGCCGCCAGCAGGATCAAGTGGATTCCAGGATTACGGTAAGGTGTCACGTCAAACTCCTCGGCAAAGAGGGAGAATAGAGCACATGTTGATCACTTGGAGCAAGTTTCGGGAGAGGCATAAACAATGATTGGACAGCAGGTTTCCGGGGCCGTCCTGGGTCTGGCGCTCAGCATGGCGGCGGCATCCCCGGCAGGGGCCGACGAAGTCACGGTGGCATCGGATCCGGCGGGGGCTGTGCCCCTCAGCCCGACCGAATTCATACCCCCCGACGACGGTTACGACTGGCTGCGGTTGGTCTCCGGGGAATGGCTGAAAGGTGAACTGATCGGCCTGTTCGACGGCGAGGTCGAGTTCGACAGCGAAATCCTGGACAAACTGGTGATCGACGCGGAGGACATCCGCGACGTGCGCAGCTCCAGGCGGTTCGGAATCAGCGTACGCGGCGAAGAGATGCTCATCGGCACCGTGTCGATGCACGGTGACCGGGTGATCGTCGACACCGGATCGCAGCGGTACCAGTTACCGAGACAGGACCTCGTCGCTGTAACCGCCTCGGCTGAGCGCGAGCGTGACCGCTGGTCGGGCGACATCAACCTGGGCGTCAATCTGCGGCAGGGCAACGTGGATCGGGTCGAGTACAACATGGTGGCCGGGCTCGACCGCAGAACACCGAATCATCGCCTGCGCATCGATTACATCGGCAGCTACAACAAAACCGATGACATCGAGACAGCCAACGACCACCGGCTCAATTTCGTATTGGATCGCTTCAGCGGTTCGCGGCTGTTCTGGCGCCCGATACTGGGCCAGTACCTGCGGGACCCGTTCCAGAATATCGAGCACCAGGTCACGTTGGAGACAGGCCTCGGTTACGAACTCGTTGACAACGGCCGCACCGAGTGGGAAATCTATTCCGGTGTGGGCGCCAACCGCGTACGGAGGGTGTCCGTCGAGGCCGGGCAGCCCCTCCGCAGCACCTCACCGGCATTTACGCTGGGTACAGACTTCGAAACCGAGCTGACGTCGTGGATGG
>CALKKN010000196.1 GCA_937995275.1 uncultured Lysobacterales bacterium
CCAGCAGGTGCGCCCGAAATCGATGACCGAGCACGTAACTCAAGGTGTCGCCGAGGAACGCGCCGGTGGATGCGGCGATCCAGATCGGGATCATCTCCAGCACGCCCAGACCGATCAGCGCGCCTACGCCGAACAGGATTACGATGCCGGGCAACAGGATCCCGACCAGGACCAGGGACTCGAGCATCGCGACCAGGAATACGAACGCCATACCCCAGCCCGGATGGGCATTGAGCCAGTCGAGAAGTGCCTGTGTCCAGCCGCTTTCCACAGCTGGCTATAATACGGCAATGACCTGTCCGGAGTACTGACATGGGCAATAGCCTGGCTGGAAAAACGCTCTTCATTACCGGCGCCTCCCGCGGCATCGGCAAAGCCATCGCGCTGCGCGCCGCCCGGGACGGCGCCAACATCGCGGTAGCCGCCAAGACCTACCGCAAACACCCGGTGCTGCCCGGCACCATTCACACCACCGTCGAGGAGATCGAAGCGACGGGGGGACGCGGTCTCGCGCTCCGCCTCGACGTGCGCGACGAGCAGGCCATCGAAGCCGCGGTCGAAGAAGCAGCCGCCCACTTCGGGGGCATCGACATCCTGGTCAACAACGCCAGCGCCATCATGCTCAGCGGCACGCGCGACCTGCCCATAAAGCGTTTCGACCTGATGTTCGAAGTGAACGTCCGCGGCACCTACCTGATGAGCCGGGCCTGCATTCCGCATCTGGAAAGCTCGTCGAATCCGCACGTACTCAACCTGTCGCCACCGCTCAACCTGAACCCGGCCTGGTTCAAGGACCACGTCGCCTACACGATGGCCAAGTACGGTATGAGCATGTGCGTGCTCGGCATGGCCGAGGAATTCCGGGACCAGGGGGTCGCCTTCAACGCCCTGTGGCCGCGGACCGTGATCGACACGGCAGCCATCACAATCCTCGGCGACGCGGTCAAGCCGGAAAATTGCCGCACCGTGGATATCATGGCCGACGCGGCGCACGCCATCCTGTGCCAGGACGCGCGGCACTGCACCGGGCGCTTCTTCCTGGACGAGGACGTCCTGCGGGCCACCGGCGTCCGGGATCTGGACCGTTACGCGGTCAATCCCGGCGCGCCGCTGCTTCGCGACCTGTTCCTGGACACCTAGGCGCCGGTTCAGGCGCTGACGGGCGTCTGGTGGAGCCTGGCGAATGACTCCCGGGCGGCGGCCACGGTTGCGTGGATGTGCTCCTGGGTGTGCGCCGAGGAGACAAAACCGGCCTCGAATGCCGACGGGGCGAGATACACGCCACGCTCCAGCATCAGGTGGAAGAACTTCCGGAAGGCTTCGACGTCGCACCGGCCAGCCTCGGCGAAATTCACCACCCGCGGGGTGTCGGTGAAAAACAGGCCGAACATGCCGCCCACCCGGGTGGTCAGCACCGGCACGCCGGCCACGTCGGCCGCCTGCTGCAACCCACAGGCCAGCTGTTCGGTCCGTTCGGTCAACGCCTCGAAAAATCCGGGCCGGGAGATGATCTCGAGGTTGGCCAGCCCGGCGGCCATGGCGACCGGGTTGCCCGACAGGGTGCCCGCCTGGTAGACGGGCCCAACCGGCGCCACCTGTTCCATGTATCTGCGCCTGCCGCCAAAGGCGCCGACCGGCATGCCGCCGCCGATGACCTTGCCGAAGGTGGACAGGTCGGGCGTCACGCCGTACAGCCCCTGGGCCCCGGTCAACGCCACGCGGAAACCCGTCATGACTTCGTCGAAGATCAGCAGGCAGCCGTGCTCGTCGCAGGCCTCGCGCAGGCCCTGCAGATAGCCCTCGATCGGCGGGATACAGTTCATGTTGCCGGCCACGGGCTCCACGATGATGGCGGCGATGTCCCCGCCGCGCGCGGCCAGGCAGTCCCTGACGGCGTCCAGGTCGTTGTAAGGGAGCGTCACGGTCAGGTCCGCCACGGCGGCCGGCACGCCCGGAGAGTTCGGCACGCCGAGCGTCAACGCGCCGCTGCCGGCCTTCACCAGGAAACTGTCGCCGTGGCCGTGATAGCACCCCTCGAACTTGACGATGCCGTCGCGCCCGGTCGCCGCCCTGGCCACGCGGATTGCGCTCATGGTGGCCTCCGTGCCGGAATTGACCATCCGGACCATCTCCAGCGCGGGTACCAGCGCGCACAGGCGCTCGGCCATGTCCACCTCGGCCGGACAGGGCGCGCCGAAACTGAGGCCGCGGCCGGCTGCTTCGCGCACCGCCGAGACGGTGTCGGGATGCGCGTGGCCGGCAATCATCGGACCCCAGGACCCCACGTAATCGATATACGAGCGGCCGTCCACGTCGTACAGGCACGCGCCCTCGGCGCGCTGGAAGAACACCGGGTCGCCGCCGACCCCGTTGAATGCGCGAACCGGCGAGTTGACGCCGCCGGGAATGTGAACGCGGGCGCGTTCGATCAGTTCGGTGCTGCCGTTCATCGGGCCATTGTAACGGTTTATTGTGCCGGACCGACATGGCACACTACGCTCCTTTTTACCGGCAGGATTTGACGAATCGTGAGCGAGAACAACTACCGCGCCTGGATGTGCATCATCTGCGGCTGGGTTTACGAAGAAGAAAAAGGTGCGCCCGAGGAAGGGCTGGCGCCCGGAACCCGCTGGGAGGACGTTCCCGAATACTGGGTTTGCCCCGACTGCGGTGCGGGCAAGGAAGACTTCGAGATGATCGAGATTTGAGGCATGCCGCCCGGTGATTCGGGTATCCTAAAGATAGATCGTGATTGAGGAACCGTGTCCATGAGCGAGTCGCGCCGGATCGAGCGTTCCCGGAGCGATGCGATGATCGCTGGCGTCTGCGCCGGCATCGCGCGGCACTTCGGCTGGTCGGTGACGGGCACGCGGGTCGCCTACGTGCTGCTTTCGATCTGCTCCGCCGCGTTCCCGGGCATCCTGGTTTACCTGATCCTCTGGCTGGTGCTGCCGCAGGCCGACGATTGACCGGCCCTGGGCCGAAGGCGAAAGAACGGAAGCGGGACTCCCTAAGCGCCGTAACCCGCGCGCATCATCCCCGTCGACACCTTTCCGTCCAGCCCCAATTCCAGCCAACGGCAAGCCGGGCCGGTCAGGTCCAGCGCAAACTTCTCGGTATCCGGCAGACTGTTGGCCACCGTCGACGGCGACCCCAGCAGCACCATCCCTTTGCGTTGCGCTTCGAAGCCCTGGTGCACGTGTCCCCAGGTGACGCACCGGACCCGTGAATGCCGGTCCAGCAAATCCAGCAAGGCGGAAGGCTGTTCCAGTGAATAGCGGTCGATCCACTCCGAGCCCATGGGCACCGGTTGATGGTGCAGCGCGACCAGCACATGACTGGCAGTGCTCGCGCGCAGCAGCCAGTCGAGACGCTCCAGGGTGCCGCTGTCCAGTTCGCCAGACACCCGTCCTGGAACAGTGGAATCCAGCAGCAGAAGTTGCCAGTTGCGCGCCTTGTCGACGTGCGGGCCGCTCCACGGCCCGACGGGAAAGTAACGCCGCATGACTGCGGGATCGTCGTGATTCCCGGGCAGGGCCACCACCGGTGCGCCGACCGTGCTCAGGTGCGCCGAAACCCGCCCGTAGGCGGCCGCGCTGCCGTCCTCGCTGACGTCCCCGGTCAGCAGGATCAGGTCGGGCTGCCAATGCCGCATCGCCGGCAGCAGCGAGGCCAGGTTGCGGTCCGCATTGAGCCCGCGGTAGGGCGTGGCCGGATCCTGCGGAACGTGGCAGTCGCTGACCTGGATGACGCGCACGGGGCGGGCGGATGAACCAATCACCAATCGGGCACCTGAAGCATGTTGACACCGGGCCGGGGGGCGGCGCCGGACGACCCTGGCTACTGTAGCATCATATCGCCACAATTCGGACCGGCCGGGGACAGTTTGCCGACGCATACTGTCCCTCGTTCACACCCATGAAGCGCACGCCGGGAGCCCCATGAAAGCCTTTGTGCCCGTCACCGACGAAACCCTCGATGCCCTGAACGGAACCGAGACGCTGGTCCCCTACCGGCCGGGTCTGCCGCTGGCCAGCCAGTTCGCCGTGACAGAGCCGCCCGTGGGCAACGGGCTCAATCCAGATGAAGTTCGAGCAGGTCGCCCGGACGCAGGCCCAGTTCGGCGGCCTTGCCCGCGTTGAGTTCCAGGACGTATTTCGCCGGGCCTTCACTGAGATAGGAGGGACAGCGCCGGGTGCGGCAGGGCCGGGCGTTCTCCGCAACGCTGACGAGCCTCATATCCTCGTCGAAATAGATGATATCGAGGGGAATGCGGGTGTTTTTCATATAGAAGCTGCGCAGGCTCTCGGCCGGGAACACGAACAGCATGCCGTGGTCTTCGGGCAGGCTGTCCCGGAACATCAGGCCCAGCGTCTGTTTCTCCCGCGTTTCCGCCAGTTCCACGGTGAACCGCTCACCCTTGAGCACCACGCTCGGCTCCCGCGCGAGGCAGGCGCTGCAAAGGAACACGGATATCGCTAGGAGCAGGATGCGCATGACGGGAGTCTGACGCCGGCCGCGGCAATTTTCAATCCGCAAGGGATCCAGCGTTCCCCGGAAAGCTCAGCTTTGTTGATCGTCGTCGGCCGGCTCACTGGGTTCTATGTCCGCCACTCCGGCCGCGTCGACCTCCAGGGCGGCCATGACGCCCCCGAATTGCTGCGGCTGGATATCACCCATCAGGTTGATGACGACCGCTTCCTGGTGCCCGTCGGAAACCAGCACGGTCATGCCGCTCACGCGGTCGCCTTCCAGCTTGAGCAGCATGTGCGCTTGCTCGCGTTCTTCCCGCACCAGCAGGACGCGCTCCCAGCCGGCATTCTCGAGCTTGCGGCCCATGCCGTCCAACCGCGCCGCGACGCGTTCTGCATCGCCGTCGATCTCGTAGATCCGGATCCGCACGCCGTCCAGGCTTTCCAGTAGCGCACGCGTCTCCGGATCCTCTTCCACGTGGCGCGCCGCGAAATTCAGCACGGCAGGGCCGATCGACAGGGTCAGCACAAGGTCCGTGTCGGCAAGTCCCAGCGAATCCAGGTCGGCAAAGCCAGGGCTACTGCGCGGGGCGGTGAGTCCACAGCCGCCCAGCACCAGCGCGAGCAGGAGGGCCAGTACCGCGGTCCCCCGGCGCCGGCCCGCAGATCGTTGGAGCCCGCGCCGATTGATTCCAATCGCACTCAGGAGCCGAAGGCGAAAGAAGGGAAGCGAGACTCCTTTGTCCATCAGTCCATATCGACGTCGAAGTTGTCCATGACCCGCTCGAGCTCAGCCGGGTTGATGTCGCCGATCACGTTGACGAACACGGCCTCGGTCTCTTCCACGGCCATCACCGTGATGCCATCGACCCGGTCCTCGCTGATCTTCATGAAGATGCGGACCTGTTCGTCGGCCGAGTTGACCGTCACGACGGACTCCCAACCCTGGTCGTTCAGCTTGGCCGAAATGTCCTTGACCAGGTCCACGGCGCCTTCGGCCATGGTCTCGGATTCGAACACGTTGACCCGGACACCCTTCAGCTTGCGGAACAGCTCGGCCGCCTCCGGGTCTTCCTCGGCGCTGAGGGCGCCGACCAGGTTGAGCAGCGATTCGCCGATCGAGATCTGCACGGTCGGCTCACCGAAAATGCTGCTCAGCTCGCCAAAATCCACATAGCCGGGCAGGTCCTTGAGCGCATCTTCCTGCGCGATGGCGGGCAGCGCCAGTACGGCGCCGAGACACAGGGCCAGGCCGCGCCTGAACCAGTTGGTGTTGACTCTCGGTTTCATGATGTTTCCTCCTTGTAGGGTAGTTTGGTAAAGGGCATGTGCTCGGAGAGGTTGCCCTTGACCGGATGGCGCAGACCTTCATCCAACACCGACTGGATTTCCCTGCTCGTCGCCAATCCAGCCTGTTCGATGTAACTGAAAGCCACCGCGAGCTCCTGGCGCGCCAGGAGGACGTCCTCCTGCGAGGGCTGGCGTGGCATTACCAGGACCACGCCCACCGCCAGCACGGTGACGGCCAGGGCCGGCACGAGCGCCCAGCGCGGCCCCGGCGGGGGCGCCAGCAGACGCTTCCACCAGCTTTCGCGCGGCTGTTCTTCGCCCGGTATCCGCCGCAATCGGCGGCGCAGGCTGGCCGGCGCTCTCTCGATGGAAATCTGCTCGAACAGGCGGTCGAGCTGCCCCTCGAGGTCCGCTGCGGACTGGTTGCCGCCGGCTGCTGTCCCGGGCCTTTCGTTGCGGTCGTCTCGTGTCATGGTCTTACCTCCGCCAGCTGCTTGCGCAGCTGCTTTCTCGCCCGGTGCAGGTATACCTTCACCTGCGTCAGGCTCAGTTCCAGCACGTTCGCCACTTCCTCGTAACTGTGCTGTTGGACGTCCCGGAGCACGACCAGCGATCGGTAGGGCTCCGTCAGTCCGTTGATGGAATGTTTCAGCCACTCTCCCAGTTCGTGCTGCTGCAGATCCTGCATCGGCCCGTGACTGTCGTCCGGCTGCTGCCACTCCTGCCATTCCTGGGTGGGGCGGCGGCGGCGCAGGCGGTCGAGACAGTGGTTGCGGGTGACTCTCATCAGCCAGGGCCGGATCTTGTCGGGATCGATGCGGTCCTGGTTGTGCCACAGCTTGACGAAAGCCTCCTGGCAAGCGTCCTCGGCCTCGGCCGGGTCCTTCAGCAGGTAACGGGCCAGGGTCCAAGCCTGGTCCTGGTA
>CALKKN010000197.1 GCA_937995275.1 uncultured Lysobacterales bacterium
TGGTTATTTGATCTCCAGACCACCCATCGCGGCTAAAGCCGCTCCTACAACAGTTACAATCCCTGCATGAGCGATACGGTCCGGATCGACAAATGGCTCTGGGCAGCGCGGTTCTTCAAAACGCGCGGCCTCGCGCGCGAAGCCATCAAGGGCGGCAAGGTGCAGTTGGACGGGCACCGGGTAAAACCGAGCCGGACGCTGGCGGAGGGGGATCGCCTGAACATCCGGCGCGGAGACGACGAATACGAGATCACCGTGACCGACGTTGGCGACCGGCGGCTGTCGGCCGCCCTCGCGCAGGAGAAGTACGTCGAGGACCCCGCCAGCCAAGCGCGCCGCGAGGCGGCCGCCGAGCAGCGCAAGCTCGACTGGCAGGCCCGCGCCGAGCGCCCGCGGCGGCCCGACAAGCGTCAGCGTCGCCAGATCGTCCGTTTCACCAAGCGCTAGACCTGTTTGGGAGTGGCTGTAGGAGCGGCTTTAGCCGCGATGATTTTCTTGTGGGTCTCTCCAATCGCGGCTAAAGCCGCTCCTACATCAAATCCTTCAGCTCATACAGCAAATCCAGCGCCTCCCGCGGCGTCAGCCGGTCCGGGTCGATGTCGGCCAGGCGCTCGCGCAGGGCCTGCTCCGCCGTCCGTTCGGCGGGCGGCTCCGGTTCGTCCGTGGGCAGCGGGTCGAACAGCCCGAGCTGCGGTTCGTCCGCGTGCTCGCGTTGCTGCCGTTCGAGGAGGTCCAGATGCCGGCGCGCCTGGCGCAGCACACTAGCCGGGACGCCCGCCAGCGCCGCGACCTGCAGGCCGTAGCTCTGGCTGGCCGGGCCGGGTTCCACGGCGTGCAGGAACACGATGCGGTCCTTGTGCTCCACCGCCCGCAGGTGGACGTTGGCGACGTTGGGTTCCTCCCCGGCCAGCCGGGTCAGCTCGAAGTAGTGGGTGGCGAACAGCGTGTAGGCGCCGAGCTTGCGCGCCAGGAACACCGCGCTCGCCCAGGCCAGCGCCAGGCCGTCGTAGGTGCTCGTGCCGCGCCCGATTTCGTCCATCAGCACCAGGCTGTGGGCCGTCGCGTTGTGCAGGATGTTGGCGGTCTCCGACATCTCGACCATGAACGTGGAACGGCCGCCGGCCAGGTCGTCGCCGGCGCCGATGCGGGTGAAGATGCGGTCGATCGGTCCGATTACGGCCGATCGGGCCGGTACCCAGCCGCCGGCGTGGGCCAGCAGCACGATCAGGGCGGTCTGCCGCATGTAGGTGGACTTGCCGCCCATGTTCGGGCCGGTGATGATCAGCATCCGCGTGTCCGGGTCGAGGCGGATGTCGTTGGGCGTGAACGGCTCGTCCTGGACCTGCTCGACGACCGGGTGGCGGCCGCCGCTGATCTCGATGATGTCCTCGTCGGTCAGTTCCGGCGCCACCAGGTCCAGCCGCTCCGCCCGTTCGGCGAGGGCGCACAGGGCGTCCAGCCGCGCGATGCGGGCGGCCATGTCCTGCAGCGGTGTCAGGTTCTCCAGCAGCCGCTCCAGCAGCTTCGCGTAACAGTGTTTCTCCCGGGCCAGGGCGCGCTCGCGGCTGGACAGCACCTTGTCCTCGAACGCCTTGAGTTCCTCGGTGATGTAGCGCTCGGCCGACTTCAGCGTCTGTTTACGGGTGTAGTTCGGCGGCACCAGTTGCTGGTGTGTGTGGGTGATCTCGATGTAGTAGCCGTGGACCCGGTTGTAACCGACCTTCAGGCTGGGGATGCGGGTCTGTTCCTTCTGTTCCTGCTCGTAACGGAGCAGGAAATCGCTGGCGTTTTCGGACAGGCCGCGCAACTCGTCCAGTTCCTCGTCGTAGCCGGCCGCGATGACGCCGCCGTCACGAATCAGCAGGGGCGGTTCGTCGACGATGGCCCGGTTCAGCAGGTCCTGGAGTTCGGGAAAGGCCTGCAGTTCGTCAATGGTGTCCCGCAGTTCCGCGCCGCCGGCGCTGACGGTTGCCGACAGCCGCGGCACCGCGGCCAGGGCGTGGCGCAGGCCGGTCAGATCGCGCGGCCGAGCCGTCTGGAGCGCCACCCGCGACAGGATGCGCTCCACGTCGCAGATTCCCCGCAACTGCTCGCGCAGATCCTCGTGGAGCCCCGCGGACAGCAGGGCCCCGATGGCGCCGTGCCGGCGCCGCAGCCGTGTGCGGTCCCGCAGCGGGTTGGTCAGCCAGCGCCGCAGCAGGCGTCCGCCCATCGCCGTGACCGAGGTATCCATGATCCCGACCAGGGTCGCGTCCCTGCCGCCGCCGAGGTTGGTCTCGATTTCGAGGTTGCGGCGGCTGATGGCGTCGAGATGCAGGTAGTCGTCGGCCTGCTCCAGCTGGATGCCGCGGATGTGGGGCAGGGCGGTGCGCTGCGTCTCCTGCAGGTAATCCAGCAGCGCCCCGGCGGCGCCGACGGCGGCCGGCAGGCCCTCGATGCCAAAGCCACGAAGGTCCGCGGTTTCGAACTGCTCGCACAGCAGTCTGGCGGACTGGGTCGGCTCGAACTTCCAGGCCGGCCGTTCGCGGGCGCCCCGCATCCGGCCGGCGGGCAGGTCCAGGTCCTCTTCGACCAGCACCTCGGCCGGCTTGAGCCGTTCGATCTGGGCATCGATGTCTTCCGCCGAGCGCAGCCGCCGGACCACGAACCGACCGGAGGCGAGGTCCAGCCAGGCCAGCGCGTAATCGGTGCCGGACCGCGCCAGCGCCGCCAGCAGGCTCTCCTGCCGCGACTCCAGCAGCGCCTCTTCGGTGATGGTGCCCGGGGTGACCACCCGCACCACTTTCCGCTCGACCAGGCCCTTGCCCGGCGTCGGCTCGCTGACCTGCTCGCAGATGGCGGCCGATTCGCCCTGCCGCACCAGCCGCGCCAGGTAATTGTCGAGGGCGTGATGGGGCACACCGGCCATCGGGATGGGCGCGCCACCGGATTCGCCGCGCGTGGTCAGCGTGATGTCCAGCAGGCCCGCGGCCCGGCGCGCATCGTCGTAGAACAGCTCGTAAAAGTCGCCCATCCGGAACAGCAGCAGGGTATCCGGGAAATCGGCCTTCACCCGGAAGTACTGCTGCATCAGGGGCGTGTGCCGCGAAGACTTGTCTGGGGTTTGCTGGCCGGGTTTGAGCGGGGCTGGAGATGACATCGGGAGCAGTGTACCGTAAGCATCATCCGTGCTTAAAGATCGAACGCCGCAGCAGGAAGGGCGCATGGCCGCACAGGCGATCCCGGGTAACGAGGTATTCCGGCAACTGGTCGACGCACTGGCCGTCAGGCTGGCCGGGCGCGGCTGGACGCTGGCCACCGCCGAATCGTGTACGGGTGGCTGGATTGCCAAGTGCTGCACCGACCAGGCCGGCAGCTCGGCCTGGTTCGAACGCGGCTTCGTCACCTACAGCGACCGCGCCAAGCGGGACCTGCTGGGCGTGGAGCCCGGCGTGCTGCGGCGCGAGGGCGCGGTCAGCGGCGCGGTGGCCCGCCAGATGGCCGAGGGCGCGCGCCGGCGGGCGGGCGTCGACGTTGCGCTGGCGGTGACCGGCATCGCCGGGCCCTCCGGGGGCAGCGCGGACAAACCCGTCGGCACGGTATGGTTCGGTTGGGCCATCGGTGCAGAAGCCGCGGAGGCCGAAAAGGTCCTGTTCAGCGGTAACCGCGAGGCGGTGCGGCGGCGGACCGTGGCCCATGCGCTGGACGGGCTGCTCGCCCGGCTCGGGCCCTGAAAAGGAGGGCCGCGTTACTGCCATGAGCAAGGCCCACCGCCTGTTTTTCGCACTGGTGCCGGATGCTGCGGTCCGGCGCGAGGTGGCGCGGGCCCAGACGCGCCTGAACGGCTCGGGGCGAGCCGTTCCACCCGCGAATTTCCACGTAACGCTGGCCTTCCTCGGCCTGCAGGAGGCGGCGGTGCTCCCGGAGGTCTCCGCGCTGGCCGGACAGCTCGAATTCGAGCCCTGCCGCGCGGTCATGGACCAGGTCGGCGTGTTTCCGCGCGCCGGGGTGCTGTGGCTGGGCGTCAGCGCCATTCCCGAGCCGCTGAGGCGCTTCCAGCAGGACCTGATGGACGCATTGCAGGCGGCGGCCATCGGGTACGATCCGAAGCCCTGGACCTTCCACCTGACCCTTTATCGCCGTTTGAGAAAGCCATTCCCTACACTGTCCTCACTGGCGATCGAGTGGTCGCTGAGCGGTTTCGACCTGGTGGAGTCCGCGGCGGCCCGAAAGGGCGTCGAATACCGCTCGATCGGGCACTGGCGAGCCGCCGGGTAAGCCCCGTCGCGCGGCCGGGCGTAGGATTTTTTCCCGCCGGTCGGATCGGGCTGAAGTGGCCACTCGGGCTATGTCATAATGCGCGCAGTTGCGCCGGCGACAACACGATACGGAGAGGATGATGGACGACAACAGAAAACAGGCTTTGGCAGCGGCGCTGCAGCAGATCGAGCGCCAGTTCGGCAAGGGGGCGATCATGCGCATGGGCGACGGCACGGCCGCCGATGTGCAGACGGTGTCCACCGGTTCGCTGACCCTTGATACCGCGCTCGGTATCGGCGGCCTGCCGCGCGGCCGCGTGGTCGAGGTCTACGGTCCCGAGTCCAGCGGCAAGACGACCCTGACGCTGCACGCCATTGCGGAGTGCCAAAAGACCGGCGGCACCACGGCGTTCGTGGACGCCGAGCATGCACTGGACCCCATCTATGCGGAGAAACTCGGGGTCAACGTCGAAGACCTGCTGGTCTCCCAGCCGGACACCGGCGAGCAGGCGCTGGAGATCACTGACATGCTGGTGCGTTCCGGCGCCGTCGACATGGTCGTCATCGACTCGGTCGCGGCCCTGACGCCCAAGGCGGAGATCGAGGGCGACATGGGCGACTCGCACGTCGGCCTGCAGGCCCGGCTGATGTCGCAGGCGCTGCGCAAACTGACCGGCAACATCAAGCGTTCCAACTGCATGGTGGTGTTCATCAACCAGATCCGCATGAAGATCGGCGTCATGTTCGGCAGCCCCGAGACGACCACCGGCGGCAACGCCCTGAAGTTCTATTCATCGGTGCGGCTCGACATCCGGCGCATCGGGGCGCTCAAGCGGGGCGACGAGGTGGTCGGCAACCAGACCCGGGTCAAAGTGGTCAAGAACAAGCTGGCGCCGCCGTTCAAGCAGGCGGAGTTCGAAATCCTTTACGGCGAGGGCATTTCGCGCGAGGGCGAGTTGATCGAACTGGGCGTCAGCAACAACCTGGTCGACAAATCCGGGGCCTGGTACAGCTACAACGGCGACCGCATCGGCCAGGGCAAGGAGAACGCGCGGCAGTTCCTCAAGGATAACCCCGAGATGGCCGCGGACATCGAGGGCAAGCTGCGCGCTGAAATGATGCCCGAGCGTGCGGGCCGGTCCGCGCAGCGGGAAGCTGTCGAGAAATAATCTCCCGGCCGGGCCTTGAACGAAGATTCCGCGCAGCAGCCTTCAGCCGGCGAATTGCGAGCGTACGCCTACCGCCTGCTGGGCCGGCGCGAGTACAGCGTGTACGAACTCGACCAGCGACTGCGGCGCAAATGGCCGGATCTGGAATCCGCCGTCATCGACGACCTCGTCGAGGGGTTGGCCGAGGAGAACCTGCTGTCCGATGAGCGCTTCGCGGAGTCCTACGTGCGGTCCACCATTCAACGCCACCAGGGGCCGCTCAAGATTCGCGCGGCGCTGCGCGCCAAAGGCGTTGCCGACGCGGTAATCTCCGGTGAACTCGACCGACGGCCCGGCCAGTGGACCGATCTGGCTGCCGAATGGCTCCAACGCCAGCACCCGGGTCCGCTCGATTTCGACGCCCGCACGAAGTTCTACCGCCGCTTGGTCAACCGCGGCTTCACCCACGACCAGGCGATGGATGCCCTGAACCGTTCTGGCGATCCGTGACCCGCGGTCGCGGGTGGATACTCATCCGACCTTGGTTTAGGTAAACTCCGCTCTCACATTGTATTTATTGAATTTTGAGGTCATGGGGCCAGAATCGTGACGGCGACCAGCACGACAGCCACGGCAGTCAAATCCACCGCGGAAGTCCGCCAGGACTTTTTGGATTTTTTTGCCGGCAAGGGACACGAGATCGTGGCCTCGAGCCCGCTGGTGCCGGCCAACGACCCGACGCTGCTGTTCACCAACGCCGGCATGGTCCAGTTCAAGGACGTGTTCCTGGGCGCCGACAAGCGCGCTTACAAACGCGCCGCCACCTCGCAGCGCTGCGTGCGCGCCGGCGGCAAGCACAACGACCTCGACCAGGTGGGCTACACCGCCCGCCACCACACGTTTTTCGAAATGCTGGGCAACTTCAGCTTCGGCGACTATTTCAAGGAAGACGCCATCCGCTATGCCTGGGAGTTGCTGACCGACGTCTACGGCCTGTCGCCCGACCGGCTCTGGGTCACCGTCTACGAGACCGACGACGAGGCTTATGAAATCTGGACCCGCGACATCGGGGTGCCGGCCGAGCGGGTCATCCGCATCGGCGACAAGCCCGGCGGGGCGCAGTACGACAGTGACAACTTCTGGGCGATGGGCGATACCGGACCCTGCGGGCCGTGCACCGAGGTGTTCTACGACCACGGTCCGGAGGTTGCGGGCGGACCGCCGGGATCGGCCGACGAGGACGGCGACCGGTTCATCGAGATCTGGAATCTCGTATTCATGCAGTTCGACCGCGCCGCCGACGGCACGCTCGAGCCGTTGCCGGCCCCCTGCGTCGACACCGGCATGGGGCTCGAGAGGCTCGCCGCCGTGCTCCAGCTCGAGCACAGCAACTACCGCATCGACCTGTTCCGGGCCCTGACCGCCGCCGCGGCCGAACTGACGGGGTGCAAGGACGCCGACAACCCATCTCTGAACGTCATCGCGGACCATATCCGGGCCTGCGCCTTCCTGATCGCCGATGGCGTGCTGCCGTCGAGGGACGGACGCGGCTACGTGCTGCGCCGCATCATTCGGCGGGCGATCCGCCACGGCTACAAGCTCGGCGTCAAGCAGCCTTTCTTCCATCGGATGGTGGCGCCGCTGGTCGAGCAGATGGGCGATGCCTACCCCGAGTTGCACGCCCGCCAGGAACTGATTACCGGGACGCTGCGCGAGGAGGAGGAACGCTTCGCCCGCACGCTCGATACCGGCATGGGCATCCTGCAGGATGTCATGCGGCGGGCCCGCGCCGACCGCTCCGGGCACATCGACGGCGAAACCGCGTTTCTGCTCTATGACACTTACGGGTTTCCGCTGGACCTGACGCAGGACGTCGCCCGCGAGAACGATCTCAGCGTGGACCTCGACGGTTTTGCCGAGGCGTTGGCGAAACAGCAGGAGCGGGGCCGGGCGTCGGGCAAATTTGCGCAGCAGGCGCAGATTTCGACGGCGGCGATAAAGGATCTGGCGGCCACGGAGTTCCTCGGTTATGAACTGCTGGAGGCGGACGATGCGCGCGTGGTGGCGATCCTGGTCGAAGGCGAGACGGTCGAGGAAATCCACACGGGCGATACCGCTGTCGTGCTGCTGGACCGGACGCCGTTTTACGCCGAGTCGGGCGGGCAGGTCGGCGATACGGGACGGATCCGGTCTTCCGGCGCTACGTTCGAGGTCGAGGACACGATCAAGCTGGCGGGCGCCTTCCACGGGCACATCGGCACGCTGCAGCAGGGTACCCTGCGGCCGGGCGAAGCCGTGACCGCGCACGTCGACGCGGCACGCCGCCAGGCCATCGTGCATCACCATTCGGCCACGCACCTGATGCACGCCGCGCTGAAGCAGGTGTTGGGCGATCACGTCGAACAGCGCGGCTCCCTGGTCGCCCCCGATCATTTGCGCTTCGACTTCACCCATCCCCGGGCGGTGACCGCCGAAGAACTCAGCGAGATCGAGCGGTTGGTCAACCGGGAAATCCGCGTGAACCCCGCTGCCGACGTGAGGGTCATGGACTTCGACGATGCGCTGACGACCGGCGCGACCGCGCTGTTCGGGGAAAAGTACGGCGACCGGGTGCGGGTGCTGCGCTTCGGTGACTTCTCCGTCGAACTATGTGGCGGAACCCACGTGGACCGCGTGGGTGACATCGGCCAGTTCAAGATCGTCGAGGAGTCCGCCATCGCGGCCGGTATTCGGCGAATCGTGGCGGTTGCCGGGGAGGCGGCGGTCGGGCAGATTCAGGCCATGGATGACCAGCTCAGGGACCTGGCGCGGGTGCTCAAGGTCGCCCCGGACGCAATGGGCGACCGGCTCGCGCAGATCCTGGAGCGCAGCAGAACCCTGGAGAAGGAGGTCGACGAACTCAAGTCGAAAATGGCCGCCGCCAGTGGTGATGAACTACTGGGACAGGCGGCAGACGTGGACGGCATCAACGTGCTCGCCGCGCGCCTGGACGATGTCGATCCCAAGGCATTGCGTGATACTGTCGACCGGCTGAAAGGCAAGCTCGGAAGCTCGGTGGTGGTCATCGGCAGCGTTGCAAACGGCAAGGTCCGCCTGGCCGCCGGCGTAAGCGAAGACTTGCTCGCTCGGATAAAAGCGGGCAATCTGATAAACTTCGTAGCACAACAAGTCGGCGGCAGGGGCGGAGGACGCCCGGATTTTGCCCAAGCCGGTGGGTCCCAGCCGGAAAATCTGGAAGGGGCATTGGCCTCGGTCCAAGGATGGGTCGGCGAAAATTGCTGATCCGACCGGGGCGGCGAAGTAGGGATTGGGGCAGTGAGGGCAACTTTTTGGCCGCTCGACTGTAATTTAAACGTCTCGCAAGTGGTTTTGACATTAGCGTAGCAGACAACAACAGCGCATTTACATGAAGTGTCGGAAACCAAAGGAAGGGTGTGATGCTTATTCTGACAAGAAGAATCGGAGAGAAACTTGTCATCGGTGATAACGTTACGGTTACGGTACTAGGGGTCAAAGGAAATCAGATCCGCATTGGCATCGAAGCACCGCCGGAAGTGCAGGTCCACCGCGAAGAGATTTACCAGCGGATACTGAAGGAACGTGCCGAAGAAGCCAGTGAGGCCGCCGGCGATTATTGAAGGCCTCGGCGAGAAAGACGATCGCCGGGGCTGCTAACCAACCCGTAGGAGCGACGCGCGACGGCATTCAGCAGGCTCTTCTTTCGACTTCGTCGAAAACCATTCCTGCTTCATTGCCTGCGCTTCAGCCGCGATCAATCATTGCGGAATACCGGACCGGGCAAATTCCCGGTTCACCATCCGCCCTCAAACATATAAAATAGCGATTCCCGGAGAGATGGCCGAGTGGCTGACAAATTCGCCGGGAGCGAATTTGAACGTCGGCCGAAGGACGACGGCCCGAAGGGCGGAGGGCAGGATGCCCGGAGTAACGCGCTCCCAGGGGAGCGCCAGCAGTTCCCTCCGAAGTAACTGCTACAATCAGATTTCCGGAGAGATGGCCGAGTGGCTGAAGGCGCTCCCCTGCTAAGGGAGTATGGGTTTAAAAGGCCCATCGAGGGTTCGAATCCCTCTCTCTCCGCCAGATAATGCCGTAAGGCCATGATAGTAAAGCCCCTCTGGTGAGGGGCTTTATTTTGTCCCTACTTCTGTCCCTACTTTATACACTGGCTTGACAGGGCTCTGGATCGCCCGGCCAGCACCCAGGCCGACTGCACTCTGTTCATTTGCATGTGAAATTGCCCCACTTTTGCATCAAAATATTCCCCACTGAAATGTGCCCAACAATTTGTTTCTTATCGCTTTGCAAGTTACTGCCTGGATCAAGTTTCAATGCAAAAGCGGTGTAATCTGTCGTGCAAATGCACAGTTTCTCTTTCCTCCGCCTTGACCCTTGCCATACCGGCTTTGCCGGCGCCAGTGCAGTCCACCGGGCCACAAAGTCCAGTGGCTCCGGCACCGCAAACCGTTTTCGTGCAGATCCCGATTTGGGGGGCTGCCCGGATACGGCAAGGGGATCGGGCCGTTACATTGAACGGCCGCCTTTCGTGGCTTGTTCGGGGAACTACTCGTACGGCTCGAGTGAGCGATTCAGCTGGTTGTTCACCATCAGGAAGGTCGCCCGCTTCGAAAACTCCTTGAGCTTGAGCGCGCCGATGTAGGTCGCTGTGCTTCGCAGTGAGCCGAACAGTTCATCGACAAAGTCGTGCACGTCGCCCTTGTGAGGCAGCAACACGTCCCGGCCTTCGCTGGCCCGATGCTTGGCGACGCCGCCGTAATGGCTTTGCATCGCGGCCGACGAACTCATGCCGTAATACTCCTTGAAGCGCTCGCCGTCCCGCTCGACGACCTTGCCGCCCGACTGGTCGAAGCCGGCGAAGAACTGCCCGCTCATCAGGAAATCGGCGCCGCCGCAGAACGCCTTGGCGGCGTCACTGGGATTGACGGCGCCGCCGTCCGACATGACCAGGCCCACGCCGGTGGCGGGATTGCTGATGCCGTGCGCGGCGTCCGAGCATTCGATGACGGCGCTCAATTGGGGGTAGCCCACGCCGGTCATGCTCCGGGTCGTGCAGGCGCTGCCGCTGCCGATGCCCACTTTCACGATGTCGGCGCCGCGCAGCAGGATTTCCTCGGTGATTTCGTTGGTCACGCAATTGCCGGCGATGAGGGTGTGGTCCGGGCACAGGGCGCGCAGGTCCTCGACCTTGATGATGAAACGCTCCAGGTACGCGTTGGGCACGTCCAGGACGACAAAGTGGAACTGGCTGCCCAATCCGGCGTCGAGCACCCGCCCGAGCTTTTCGAAATCCTCGTCGCGGATACCCAGTGAATAGGCCACGTAATCGGGCGCATTGAATTCGCTGAAGAATTCCGCGAGTTCTTCCACGGTGTAATGCTTGTGCAGGGCCGTGATCATCTTGTGCCGCGTCAGCGCCCGGGCCATCTCGAACGTGCCGGTCGTGTCCATGTTCGCCGCCGCGATCGGCACGCCGGTCCAGGTCCGGCCGCTGTGCATGAACGTGAACGTGCGTTCCAGTTCCACGCTCCTGCGGCTGGTGAGCGTGCTGCGCTTGGGGCGGATCAGCACATCGTTGAAGTCCAGCTTGACGTCGTTTTCGATTCTCATGAGTTGGCTCTGGTCTGAGAATTTAGCGGTCTTGCAGTCGTCTCCCTATCTGGAACCCAGTTGACCTGCCGTCTGGAATTGCCACTTGAAGTATGTGCATTATTGGGCGCAAATGCCAGATGCCGGCAGGTGTCGGGCCTTCACGGGAAGCGGAGCGCCATGTCAGATCTGTTTCAACCGGTTGCGCCAGCCCAGCTTTTTGAATGGGTATTCGGGGAGCTGGACCGCAGCGATTCGATCTTCGGAATTCCGCGGCGGCACTTCTTTGTGCCTGCCCCCGGCGACCCGTTCCGTACAACGGCTTTCGGCCACCCGCTGGAAACCCCTTTCGGGCCCGCCTCCGGGCCGCACACGCAGATGGCGCAGAACATCGTGGCCGCCTGGCTGTGCGGCGCGCGCTACATGGAGCTGAAAACGGTCCAGACCATCGACGAACTCGAAGTGTCGAAGCCCTGCATCGACATGGAGGACGAGGGCTACAACGTCGAGTGGTCGCAGGAACTCAAGGTCCACCAGTCGTACGACGAGTACCTGCGCGCCTGGGTGCTGATCCATGTACTGCACCGCCGGCTCGGTTTTCCCGGCGATGCGCCCGGGGTGGTGTTCAATCTCAGCGTCGGCTACAACCTGGAAGGCATTAAGCGACCGAACGTGCAGTGGTTCCTGGACCAGGCGCAGGACTGTTCCGAATTCCTGGCGCCCCTGGCGGCGCTGGCCGCCCGCTTCTATCCGGCCGCCGCCGACATTGAAATCCCCGGCCTCATGTCGGACAGCGTAACCCTGTCCACGATGCACGGCTGCCCGCCCGGCGAGATCGGCAGGATTTGCGAGTACCTGCTCGAGGAGCGTGGTCTGCACACCTTCGTCAAGTGCAACCCGACGTTACTGGGCCCGGAGCGCGTGCGCGGCATCCTGCACGACGACCTCGGGTACCGCGACGTCATCGTGCCGGATTCCGCCTTCGGGCACGACCTGGAATACGCCGATGCGATGCCGCTGCTGACGGGCCTGCAGAAGACCGCCGGAGACTGTGGCCTCGAATTCGGCGTCAAGCTCACGAACACGCTGGAAGTGGAAAACACCAGGACCGTGTTCGATGCCTCGGAGAAAATGATGTACCTCTCCGGGCGGCCGCTGCATGCGATCTCGGTGAACCTGGCCAGCGATCTGGCCGAATCCTTCGCAGGTCGCCTCCCGATGTCGTTCTGCGCGGGCGTCGACTGCTTCAATGCGCCGGCGATGCTGGCTGCTGGAATGCAGACGGTTACCACCTGTTCAGATCTTTTGAAAACAGGCGGTTACATGCGAATTCTCCAGTACCTGGAGAACACGCGGGCCGCCATGGGGGAGGCGCCGGATATCGGGGCATTCATCGTCGCAAGGGCCGGCGGCGTGCCCGGCGACCTCGCCGCATTGGCGCGAGTCAACCTGGAGCGCTACGCGGTGGAGACGAGAAAGGAACGCCTGCTCAGGAAAAATACCTTTCACACATCCCGCAGCAAAACGTCCCGCGACCTGGATCTGTTCGACTGCATCGCGGCGCCCTGCACGGACGGGTGCGCGGTCGACCAGGACGTGCCGCAGTACATGAAGGCAGTGCGGACAGGCGACTTTGCCCGTGCCGTGGACATCACGCAACAGGACAATCCCGTCCCGTCCATGCTCGGCCGCGTCTGCGACCACCTGTGCGAGCCGGTCTGCGTGCGCACCCACCTGGACGAGCCGCTGGCCATCCGGCACATCAAGCGCTTCATCATGGACAGGGAAGAAAACCCGGTCGCTGCGGGGGCGGGATCGGCCGGGCCGAAAGTGGCCATTATAGGCGCCGGGCCCGGCGGTATCGCAGCGGCCTATCAGCTGGCAAAGGCCGGCTTCAGCGTGGAGATCTTCGAACGGCACCCCTACGCCGGCGGCATGGTGGGCGGTGCGATCCCGGCCTATCGCCTGCCCGTGGAGGTGGTCGGACAGGACCTCGCCCGCATCGAGGCCCTGGGCGTGAAGATTCACTACAACCGCGCGGCCGGGCGGGACTTCCGGCTGCCCGACCTGCGCCGCGAGGGCTTCGAATCCGTGGCCGTTATGGTCGGCGCCCAGCTGGGCAAGAAGCTGGGCCTCGAGGGCGAGGAAGCCGAGGGCGTCATGGATGCGCTGCATTTCCTGCGCCGGGCCCGTGAAGGGCGGCCGGTGGCCACCGGGAATCGCGTCGGCATCATCGGCGCCGGCGACACGGCCATGGACTGTGCGCGCACCGCCTGGCGGCTGTCCGGCGGGGAGGCCCGGGTCAGCGTCATCTACCGGCGCAGCATCGACCAGATGCCGGCGGACCGCGAGGAAATCGCGTGTTTGCTGCAGGAAGGCATCGAGGTGGTCGAGATGGCGAAGCCGCAGCAATTGCTGGTACGGGACGACCGCCTCGAGGGCTTGGTCTGCCGGCGCACGGAATACCGCGGCGACCGCGATGCTTCTGGCCGCAAGGTCCCGCACGACATACCGGGCTCCGACTTCGAGGTCCCGCTGGATACGCTGATCCTGGCCATTTCGCAGCACGCCGTGCTGGATTTCTTCGACGGCGAGGCGGTGGCCCTGAACGAGAGGGGCTACATCGCCGCCGACCCCGTCACGTTCGAGACCCCGGTGCCGGGCGTATATGCCGGCGGCGACGTGGTCAACGACGGGCCGTCCTCCATCGTGGAGGCAGCTGCCGACGGCAAGGCCATAGCGAAAAGTATCGCTAACAGGCATCGAAACGGTGCGGTTCCGAAGAAGGTTGAGGCATTCGACATATCCGATCTCCTGTTGCAGCGCAGCCGCCGCGAATGGCGCGTTCCGGTTCCGCATTCACCGCTGGAGCAGCGCAGGAATTTCGATGAGGTCATGCAGGGCTACAGCGAACGGGAAGCGCGCTCCGAGGCCGCCCGCTGCCTGGATTGCGACCGCTACTGCAGCCTCTGCGTGGGCGTCTGTCCCAACCTGGCGCTGCTTACGTACTGCAGCGATCCATTCGAGGCCCGGTTGCCTTCACTGCGCCGGGCGGGCGGAAGAATACTGCTTGGCTCCGAAACGGAGTTCCGCGTCGACCAGGCTTTCCAGATCGCCGTGCTGGCCGACTTCTGCAATGAGTGCGGCAACTGCGTCACGTTCTGCCCCACCGCCGGCGCGCCGTACCGGGACAAGCCCCGGCTATACGTGGACCGGGCCGAGTTCGAGGCGCAGCACGACAACGCCTTCATGTTGTTGCGCGGGAACCCGCCGGCGATGGAGGCGCGCTGGTCCGGCGAGACGCACCGCATCGAACTCGGTAACCGGCTGGAGTATTCTGGCCCGGAATTCCGCGCACGGATCGACCCGGCCGGTTTCGAAGTGGAGCGTGTCGAGGCGAACGAAGAAATAGCGGATGATGGCCCCGTGTCACTGCTGCCCTGCGCCGCGATGTACGTATTGATGAAGGGATTGCTGAGCTCCATGCCGCATTTTCCAGCCGCGCCGGGCGGCACGGAAGGCTGCATCCCCCACCCGGCCTACGGGGAACAGGCGTAACAGATGGGTTCGCTGCTAATCACCAACGGGCTGCTGGTCACCCTGGATGGGCAAAACCGCTTCGTCGAGGGCGGCAAGCTGTACGTCGAGGGCCACCGTATCGTCGAAGTGGGCGACTTTCCGGCGGACCGCTATCGGCCCGACCGGGTCATCGACGCCGGCGGCCGGCCGGTGCTGCCCGGGCTGATCAACGCGCACCATCACCTTTACTCCACCTTCGCCCGCGGATTCACGCCGCCGGGCGAACCGGCCCGGAATTTCGAACAGATCCTGTCCCGGCTGTGGTG
>CALKKN010000198.1 GCA_937995275.1 uncultured Lysobacterales bacterium
GGCTATGAGCGAATTGCCGTTGACATCGCCTTCGATACGGGGATGGTGCCGGGCGTCGTGTACCGGGCCGCGGAAGACAACCCCGCCTATCTCGGCCCCGCGCCGCTGCGGGAAATGGCGGAGCAGATCAGGCGCTGCACCGGCCCGAGCGGCAGCAATCGGGACTATGTACTGCGTCTCGCTCGGGCCCTGCGGGACCTGAACGTCGTGGACCCCCACGTGTTCGAAGTCGAATCGTGGGTGCTGGGGGATTAGCGAACCGCCCTGTTCCAGGGGGTCCTGGCGGATTCTGGAGCCCGCGCTGATCACGTCTTCGAGGGCCCCGTCCTCGTCGGCGTCCTCCGCCATTGCGCAGGGGGCAGCGCGGCGAGACGAGCCGAGTGCGGAGTTCGCCGTGGCCTCCGCCATCGGCGGATACGGCGGAACCGTCAGATCTTGAACGGATGCTGGTGGTCGTATTCGGGGTCGGGGGTACCGCGCACCACGTGGTTCGGCCGCTGCCTGTCCTTCAGCTGGTGTTCGATCGCGCGGTGGAAAGTCCGGTAGTCGCCCTCGAAGCGACCATCGGCATAGGTCTCTTTCAGCGCTTCGGTGAACCGACCGTTGCCGCTGCCCTCCCAGGACAATTCGTCTTCCTGACAGCCCGACAATAGTCTGACTGTGGCTTTGATCTCCGGGCGTGGGTCGGGCAGCCGGCGCTGCAAATCTGCATAAAATTGACGGTTCTTGCGGGCGGTTTTCCGGGCGATCGGGCGCGGCATGGCGCGTGTGCGTTCGAATACCTCGTCGGGCTCCACGATCTGCCCGGCGGTGCGGAAATTCAGGTCCCTGAGCATGGTGCCGCTGTGACAGCTGTCCGAAACCACCAGCAGCCGGACCCCCGCCTCGAACTCCGACCACAGAATGTTCAGTTCGTCGTCCAGCAACTGGCCATCGAAGAGGCACCAGGTTTCATCGACCTGGTCCTCTTCGTCCCCGTCAACGTCCGGTATGGTCCCGCCGTGGCCCGAGTAGGTCAGGAGAAAGAAGTCTCCCCCCTGCAACTCGCCGGCCGCGCCGCGGATGGCGTTCGTGACGGCGGCGCGGGTTGCCTGCGCCGACTTGAGGGAGTGGGTTTCGAAGCCCTGACGCGCCGCGATACGCTGCATGTCGGCACAGTCGTTTTCGCAGGCGTTGAGCTGGCCATCCCAGCTGCCGCCGTAATGCCGGGGATCCACGATGTTGACACCAATGTGCACCGAAATTCCGCGAGGATTGGCCATCAGGGGTCCTTCTCCATTCCGAGTCGAGTACGCAGGAGCGCCGCCGGGTCTCCTGACCCGGCGGCGGCCGACTTCATGACGGCTATCTTCCGAACAGGCGTTGCCAAAAACTCTTCTTCGGCGGCTCCGCCGGCGCCACGCTGCGGCTGTCCTGATCAGGCGGCCCGGCCTGCGGGGTCGGCTGTTCGGGGGCCTGGGCGCGCCGCGTATCCTGGTCGGGCGGTCCGGCCCGCGCCCGGTCCTCGTCGGGCGGCCCGGCCCGCGCCCGGTCCTCGTCGGGCGGCCCGGCTCGCGCGCGGTCTTCGTCGGGGGGTCCGGCTCGCGCCCGGTCTTCGTCGGGGGGTCCGGCTCGCGCCCGGTCTTCGTCGGGGGGTCCGGCTCGCGCGCGGTCTTCGTCGGGGGGTCCGGCTCGCGGTTTTTCGTTTTCGATCATGATGAGCTTCTCCTAGGTTATTGGCCGCTCGTCACTGAGCATAGTCCGGCAGACACAATTTTGCGAGTCGCCCGCGTATCGGCTGGTACCGAGCCCGCGCGATTTCGAGCAGTTCGGCGACCACTGGAGGCTCGCGCTCAGCTATAATTCCGCATCAAGGGATGTTCGGCACCTCGCCCCATGACACTATCAGAACTACAGGCACGCGTTAACCAACGTTCGAGGCATTCGATGCCGGCTGCCGAAGCGGATCGCCCATGTCCTTGATCTCGGAAATGAGGCGCCGCCACGTGTTTCGTGCCGCCGTGGCCTACACGGTGGTCTGGTGGCTGCTCGTGCAGGTTGCCGGCTTGCTGCTCGAAGCATTCGAAGCGCCCCCCTGGATTTTCCAGGGCCTGATCCTGCTGCTGGTCACCGGGTTCCCGGTTGCAATGGTCCTGGCCTGGTTCTTCGAACTGACGCCCACCGGCCTGGTGCGCAGCGATGGCGAAACGGATTTGGTTGACCCCGCCTTTCGAGGCTATCTGAACCCGATTGTCATAGGCATGCTCACCGCTGCGGTCATCCTGTTCGCCCTAGACAAGTTTGTCTGGACCGACGATCCACTGATCGAGGACACGTCACCGCGCAGCGTGGCCGGTCGCGCCGACTCGCTGGCCGTGTTGCCCTTTTCGAACCGTAGCAGCGTGGCGGAAGACGCCTATTTCGTGGACGGTATCCACGACGACATCCTGACGCTGCTGGCGAAAATCGACTCCCTGAGGGTAATCTCGCGGACTTCGGTGATGCGCTTTCGGGATACCGAGAAGTCGATTCCCGAAATCAGCCGCGAACTGAACGCGGCCTATATACTGGAGGGCGGCGTTCAGCGTGCTGGGAGTCAGATCCGCCTCAATGCCCAGTTGATCGACGCTGCCAGTGACGGGCATCTCTGGGCGGAGACCTTCGACCGCGAATTGTCGACGGAAAACCTGTTCGCCATCCAGAGCGAGATCGCCCGGGCAATTGCGGCCGCGCTGGACGCGAAACTTTCCCCGGCCGACCAGCAACGGTTGGACAGCGTGCCCACCGACAGTCTGGAAGCATACGATGCGTACCTGCTTGGCCGGCAGAGCTTACTCAGCAACAGCGTCGAGAGTTACAGTGAAGCGGCTGCCCACTTCGAACAGGCAATCTCACTCGACGGCGATTTTGCGGGCGCCGTGGCCGGGCTGTGCGAAGCGCATCTGTATCTATACGTGAAAACCGGCGACACGCTGCAGTTCGAACTGGCGGAGCCGGCCTGCAATCGCGCACTCGCCCTCGACCGAAACCTCGCGGAGGTGCATGTCGCGCTGGGGACCCTGTTCCGTTATCACGGAGAATTCGAGCGCGCTGAGATCGAGCAGCGGGAGGCCCTGGCCGCGCAGCCGGAAAACATCGACGCGCTCACCGAACTGGGTCATACGCTGGCCCTGCAGGGCCGGATCAGGGAGTCCGAAACCGTCCTGTTGGAGGCGGAGCGCCTGCAGCCTGATCACTGGCCGGTCCACGACGCGCTGTTCACGTTCTACCGCAACTTCGACGATTCGCCGGACCGTTTCGACCGTGCCGTCAGGCATGCGATGCGGGTCGTCGAGCTGACCCCGGAAGCCGCCTCGGCCTGGAACAACCTGGGCACGGCCTACTACAGCCTTCAGCAGTACGAGGCGGCCAAGAGCGCCTGGGACCGGGCCCTCGAACTCGCACCGACACGTACCGCTTACACCAACCGCGGCCTGCAGTATTACTACGAGGAACGCTACGCGGATTCCGCCGAGATGCAGTTGAAAGCGATCGAATTGGCGCCCAACGACCACCGCGCCTGGGGTCGGCTCGCCGAATCCTACCGTCAACTGGGGGGCCGGGACGATGAGGCCGGGGCGGCCTACGCCACCGCTAGTCAACTGGCCGAGAGCAACCTCGAAATCAATGACCAGGACTGGCGAACCATAGGGATGCTGGCGACATACCTGGTGCACAGCGGCCGCCCGGAGGAGGCCCGGAGGCGAATCGATACGGCACTGGCCATTTCGGGCCGCGACCCCGAGGCGCTGCTGTATGCGGCCCTGGTTTCGCTCGAACGAGGCGACGAGGACATGGCGCTCGAGGCCCTGGAGGAGATGGTCGAGCGCAACGAAGCCTTTCGGCTCTATATTGCCGACGATCCCGATCTGCAATCCCTGGCGGGCAGCGAGCGCTACGATCGGTTGATCAAGAATCCGTCCGGCTGACGGTTGACCCGCATGCCGCAATAATCCGGACAGGCCGGTGCCCAGGAGGGCGGGCCAACTTGTCGGGCAACGTCCTCATGTGGCGGCCTGTCGGCGACGATCCGGTCCACGATCGCGTCGATTTCGTCGAACCGCTCCTGATCGACTTCCATGGTCCGGAACAGTCCTGCCGGCACCTCCAATCGCAGTGCAAAAGAATTTATTTGTGGTAGATTTAAAGAGAACGTAAGAAAACTACAATAATTGACCGACATACTTGGTCTGCGGATATCGCCACCGAAGCAAGGCGCCGGTTTAGCCGGTGCCCGGCGTCGCCGGAAGCCGGCGACGGGCGTTATTGGGCAAGGATACCCGCGGATTGAGTACCCACCTCATTTGAATCCGCCGGCGTATCCCAACAATCGAGCAGGAGGGTCAATGGATCGGGACATTCGGGATATTGCGGGGTCACAACAGGGCGTGCGAGGGGGATTTCAGGCAAAGAACCGCCCGCTATGACCGACCTGAAAGGCACCACCATCTGCCTGTTCGGGGCCTATCCGGTTCGGGTCGACGGCCAACCCCGCCACCTCGGCATTTCCGGCAGTACCGAGCGGCTGTTCCAGTACCTGCTGGTCAACCTCGGTCGCGAAAGCCGCCGCGAGTACCTGGCCGACCTGTTCTGGCGCAATTCCACGCCCGTACGCCAGCGCTCCGCGCTGAACTCGGCCATCTGGCGGATCAAGCGCCAACTGCGTGATGTCGATGGGACAGATCTCTACTGCGACGGACCGGCCGTCTTCCTGCAGATTGACGATTCGGTGGGCATGGATGCGCGTGAGCTGACTGATATCGTGCACTCCCTGGCACCGGGTGAGGACATGAGCGAGGCCGTCGCCGGCCGGTTGCGCCTGGCACTGGATGCCTGCGACGCACCGTTCATGGACGGCGTCACGTCGGACTGGGTGCTCACCGAGCGCGAGCGCCTGTTCAATCTGCAGATTCGCGGTCTGACGCTGCTGATGCATTGGCTGGGCCAACAGCGGAAGTACGAGGACGCCCTCGAAATCGGGCGGCGGCTGCTGGCTGCCGATCCGGCCCGGGAGTCGGCCCAGTGCGAGGTCATGTGGCTGTACATGCTCAACGGCCAGCGCGCACAGGCCATCCGGCAGTACAAGCTGTTTCGCGCCTGGCTGCGGCATGAGCTCGACATCGAGCCGATGCCCGAGACCAACGCATTGTACGATCACATCCGCCTGGAGCCCGACGCGGCAAGAGCCGGCAGCAGGGACCTGCCCGTCAGGCCGGACGAGATCGAGACGCGCCGGTCCTCCTTCAACTCGCTGCTGGGCGCAATCGAGCGCTCCCGCCGCGACCTGTACGAGGTGCTCAGCAGCCAGTCGGCCTGATGTCGGCAGCAGCGTGTGGCGCGGTTCGCGCCGGCGCCGGGTTCCGCTCCCGGCGATGCGATATACTGCGCAGCCGTTCCGCAGCATGGGGATCACCATGAGCCGCTCCCTTTGGCTCATTTGCCTGTACTGGTTGTTCGGCGTGGCCGGCCAGTGCGCCCTGGCCGATGAGCCCGATCATCTCGAAGCCAACCGCAAAATGATACGCAACGGCGTGCAGGCCGTGCTGATGTGCAACGGCCTGTTCACTTCCCACCGCACTCTGGAACAGGTCTTCGAACAGGAACTTGCCTACCTGTTCCGCTTTGGCGGTGCCGTGGGGACGGCGTCCGGCGGGGACTACTTTGTCGACCACGAGCGCAGGGCGGTCGGAGTGGGCGGCGACACCGCGGGCGCGCGGATCCATGCCGCGTTTCGGGAAGGCATCAGTTGCGTCGTGATGGCGCCCGGGCAGGGCCTGGACGACATCGATTCGCTGCCCATCTCCACGATGCCGCCCCCGGCCGGGGACCCCGGCACGATTCCGTGGCCCGACGGCGATCTTGTGCCGCCTGTGCGCCT
>CALKKN010000199.1 GCA_937995275.1 uncultured Lysobacterales bacterium
GAATTCCTGAAGGAGAGCGTCAGGCGCTTCGATCTGACAAAAGAGCAGACAGTAACTTCCTACTACCTTTGTTTATCAGCCATGGTGAGCGTAGGAATCGAAGGGGATGAGGAGAGTTATCAAAGAACTCTGGACAATTACCGCAAGTCTGCCGATGAGTATAGAGAAGACGGTAAGCGCAGCGACTCGATCAGGGAGAAAATACAAAACGAATTCCCAATAGAAGACTTTAAAGACCTCGTCCGGTTGGAGTGCATGGCCGCCTCAGCGTGCGGTGATGACAGTGATGAGTCAAGTCAGCCATTACCTGACGAATTCGAGTCCCGTGTAGCCAAGCTGACAGAAATCTGGGAGATCGTTCCCTGATTAGTGGTCTGGTCCTCAACAACTCACATCCCACCAATAGGTACCATTCTGCTCGAAAACATTATCCCCGTCGGGTTCATTCAGCTCCTTGCATGACTCGAAGTCATCCCCGATGCGTCGCCAGTAGTCGCCCACCTTCTGCTTGCAACATCCTGAGATAGCAGCTTCTTGTTCCACGGATACATGGGCCCACGAGATACCGCCGAGTGCGATCAGTCCTATTGCGATGACCAATGCCTTCATTTCCAATTCCTCTGTGCGTTAAGCTCAAAATGCTCGAAGAATTTCCCTCTGCCTAGAATAGCATGCGGCCCGGAGCAGAATCTGGGGCCGCGTTCACAATCAGTTGAAGACGAACCGCCCCTCCTCGACATCCACCTGGATGGTGTCGCCGCTGGCGAAGTCGCCGGCCAGGATCCGCTGCGCCAGGGGGTTTTCGATCTGGTGCTGGATCGCCCGCTTGAGTGGCCGCGCGCCGTAGACCGGGTCGAACCCGGCATCGGCGAGCAAGTCCAGGGCCGCGTCCGACACCATCAGCCCGAAGCCGTGGCTCTCCAGCCGCTGGCGCAGGTTGCCGAGCTGGATCACCGCGATCTCCCGGATCTGGTCCGGCTCCAGCGGGTGGAAGACCACCATGTCGTCGACGCGGTTGATGAACTCGGGCCGGAAATGCTGGCCAACGACCTCCATGACGGCTTCCTTCATCGCCTCGTAGCCTTCACCCGCCAGCGCCTGGATACGCTGGGAACCCAGGTTCGACGTCATCACGATGACGGTGTTGCGAAAATCGACCGTGCGGCCCTGCCCGTCGGTCAGGCGGCCGTCGTCCAGCACCTGCAGCAGGATGTTGAACACCTCGGGGTGCGCCTTCTCGATCTCGTCCATCAGGATCACCGAATAGGGACGGCGCCGGACCGCCTCGGTCAGGTAACCGCCCTCCTCGTAACCGACATATCCCGGCGGCGCGCCGATCAGCCGCGCCACGGAGTGTTTTTCCATGAACTCGGACATGTCGATGCGCACCATGGCCTCCTCGGTGTCGAACATGAATTCGGCCAGCGCCTTGCACAGTTCGGTCTTGCCGACGCCGGTGGGGCCCATGAACAGGAACGAGCCGATCGGCCGGTTGGGGTCGGAGAGGCCCGCGCGCGAGCGGCGGATGGCGTCGGAGACGGCTTTGACGGCCTCGTCCTGGCCGATCACGCGCTGGTGCAGCGCCTCTTCCATGCGCAGCAGCTTCTCGCGCTCGCCCTCGAGCATGCGTGACACCGGAATCCCGGTCCAGCGGGACACGACCTCGGCAATCTCGTCTTCTGTCACCCGGTAGCGCAGCAGCTGGAATTCGGACTGCTCGCCTTTTTCGGCGTCCTCGAGCTGTCTTTCGAGCTCGGGAATCCGCCCGTACTGGAGCTCCGACATGCGGGCCAGGTCCTGCGCGCGGCGGGCGGTATCCAGTTCGGCCCGCGCCCGCTCGAGTTCTTCCTTGATGTGCGCCGAGCCCTGCACGGCCGCCTTCTCGGATTTCCAGATCTCTTCGAGATCCGAAAACTCGCGCTCCATCTCAGCGATCTTCGCCTCCACCTCCTCGAGGCGCTTGGCCGACGCTTCGTCGGTCTCCTTCTTCAGCGCCTCGCGCTGGATCTTCTGCTGGATCAGCCGCCGCTCGAGGCGGTCGAGGGCCTCGGGCTTGGAATCGATTTCCATGCGGATGCGCGAGGCCGCCTCGTCCATCAGGTCGATGGCCTTGTCCGGGAGTTGACGGTCGCTGATGTAGCGATGGGACAACGTTGCGGCGGCAACCAGCGCCGGGTCGGTGATATCGACGCCGTGATGCACCTCGTAACGCTCCTGCAGGCCGCGCAGGATTGCGATCGTGTCCTCCACGGAAGGTTCGCCGACGAACACCTTCTGGAAGCGCCGCTCGAGCGCGGCGTCCTTCTCGACGTACTTGCGGTATTCGTCAAGCGTGGTCGCGCCGATGCAATGCAACTCGCCGCGCGCGAGCGCCGGCTTCAGCATGTTGCCGGCATCGATCGCGCCCTCGGCCTTGCCGGCGCCGACCATGGTGTGCAACTCGTCGATGAACAGGACGATATTGCCCTCCTGCTTGGCCAGGTCGTTGAGCACGGCCTTGAGCCGCTCCTCGAACTCGCCGCGGTACTTCGCGCCGGCCAGCAGTGCGCCCATGTCCAGGTTGAGCACGCGTTTGCCGCGCAGACCTTCCGGGACCTCGTCGTTGATGATGCGCTGGGCCAGCCCCTCGACGATAGCGGTCTTGCCCACGCCGGGTTCGCCGATCAGCACGGGGTTGTTCTTGGTCCGGCGCTGCAACACCTGGATGCAGCGGCGGATTTCCTCGTCGCGGCCGATGACCGGGTCGAGCTTGCTCTGCTCGGCGCGCTCGGTCAGATCGATCGTGTATTTCTCCAGCGCCTGCCGGTTTTCCTCGGCGTTGGGATCCACCACCTGCTCGCCGCCGCGCAGTTCGTCGATCGCCTTTTCGACTGCTTCGCGGTTGGCGCCGGCCTGTTTGAGGATGTCGGCCAGGGCACACTTGACGTCCATGGCCGCCAGAATGAACAGTTCGCTGGCGATGTACTGGTCGCCGCGGGTCTGGGCCAGCTTGTCGGTCAGGTTGAGGATTTTGACCGTATCGTTGGAGAGGCCGATCTCGCCCTCGGCGCCGCTGACGCGCGGCAGGCTGTCGAGCCGTTCACCGAGTTGCGAGCGCAGCTGGTTCACGCGCACGCCCGCCCGGGTCAGCAGATGGCGGCTGGCGCCGCCGTCCTGGTCCAACAGGGCGACCATGACGTGTTCGGGCTCGATCAGCTGGTTGTCCCGCCCCGCCGCCAGGCTTTGCGCGTCCGCCAGTGCCAACTGGAATTTGCTGGTAAGTTTGTCCGTTCTCATTCAGCGTTCCTCGAATCTGTTTAGGCGGCCCGATGGGACCGCCGTGAATACCTGAAAATTGGGGTCTGCGGGGGCGTGAATCAATCGCAGGCAACCGCTGTGGGAGCGGCTTTAGCCGCGATTTGGATTGGTCCCTGCGAACTCCTGGCAAGACCGGTGCCGGATACCTCTTGTCAGGAATGTAGGCTGTACGGAACAGCCTTCAAGCGCCCAGGGATGGCTCGAGCGTTTCCTGACAAGAGGTATCCGGCATCGGTCGTGCGAACACCCCCCAATCGCGGCTAAAGCCGCTCCTACGGCAGTATTCGGCGGAGGATGTCGAGGTAGACGGAGGTGAGACGGTCGAGGTCGAAGACCGGCGTTCGCTCGTCGATCTGGTGGATGCTGCCGTTGAGCAGGCCGAGTTCCAGCACTTCGCTGCCCAGCGGCGCCAGGAACCTGCCGTCGGACGTGCCGCCGCCGGTGTTCAGTTCCGGCGTGATCCCCAGACCGTCCTCGACGGCGCCGGTCACGGCATCACGGAGAGCGCCGGCCGGGCTGCGGAAAGGCTCGCCCATGATCGACCACTCGGCTTCGTAATCCTCGATGTCGTGGCGCTGCAGCATCCGCTCCAACCGGTCCCGGATCTCGGCAGACGGCGAGCCGGGCCCGTTGCGGAAATTGACCAGCAACTCCACGGAGGCCGGGGTGACATTGCGCGCGCCGGTGCCGCCGCGAATCGAAGCCACCTGGCAATGGCTGGCGGGAAAGTCGTCGTCGCCCGAATCCCAGTTCGTATCCACGAGTTCGTCGAGAAACGGCGCCAGGCGGTGCACCGGGTTGTCGAGGTTCTCGGGAAACGCCGAATGGCCCTGCGTACCGTTGACCTGCAGGCGCAGGTGGATCGAGCCGCGCCTGCCGACCCGCACGGTGTCACCGAGCAACTCGCGGCTGGACGGTTCGCCGACCAGGCAGTAATCGGGGCGGTGGCCGCGCCGTTTCAGCTCGGCGGCCACGCGGGCGATGCCGTCCACGGCCTCGCCTTCCTCGTCGCTGGTCAGCAGCAGCCCGATCTGGCCGGCGTGCCCGGGGTGGTCCAACGCAAAAGCCTCGAGCGCCACGACCATGGCCGCGACCGCGCCTTTCATGTCCGCGACGCCGCGGCCATACAGGTCGCCGTCCTTCTCATCGGGATGGAACGGCAGAAAGGTCCAGCGCTCCTCCGGGCCGGGCGGCACCACGTCGGTATGACCCAGGAACCACAGGGACGGCGAGCCGCGGCCACGCGTGAGCAGCAGGTTGCTGACCGGACCGCACAGAAACCATTCCGCGTCGAAACCCTGCAGCAGAAGCCGCTCGCAAATCAGGCGTTGGCAGCCGGCGTCGTCGGGCGTGACGGACGGCCGCGCCACCAGTTCGCGTGTCAGGTCGAGCACCCGCGACATGTCAGATGTAATCCTCGAGGCTTTCGGGGTCGAAGCCTACGTCGAGTATCGTATTACTCTCGGTGATGACGGGCCGCTTGAGCAGCGTCGGATGCTCCAGCAGCAGGTCCTGCGGTTCCGAATCCGCCAGTCGCTTTTTCGCCCCCGGCAGTTGCCGCCAGGTGGTGCTGCGGCGATTGACCAGGTAGGGTCCATGGGCGGACGCCAGCCACGAGCCGAGCAGCGCCGCATCGAGCCCCTCGTCGCGCACGTCGTGGAAGCTGTGGGGCACGCGGCGGGTGTCCAGCCAGCGAAGCGTGTGCCCACAGCTGTCGCAATTCCGGATGCCGTATACGTGCAGGTGAATGCGGTCCTTATTCAACATGGCGCAGAATCTCATTGACGCTGGTCCGGGCGCGCGTCTGCTCGTCCACCTGCTTGACGATGACAGCGCAATAAAGCGAATGGCTGCCGTCGCTGGCCGGCAGCGTACCGGGTACGACCACGGAGCCGGATGGAATTCTTCCACGCAGAGTCTCACCGCTCTCACGGTGATAAATCCGGGTGCTCTGCCCGATGTATACACCCATGGATAACACGCTGCCGCGTTCAACAATGACACCTTCCACCACTTCGGAGCGCGCTCCGATGAAACAGTCATCCTCGATGATGGTGGGATTGGCTTGCAGGGGTTCGAGTACTCCACCTATTCCCACTCCGCCGGAAAGGTGCACATTCGCACCGATTTGCGCGCAGGAACCGACCGTTGCCCAGGTGTCGACCATGCTGCCCTGCCCTACCCGGGCGCCGATATTCACGTAACTGGGCATCAACACGGCATCGTGGCCGATGTGTGCGCCACGCCGAACCGTGGCCGGCGGCACCACGCGGGCCCCGATGCTCTCGACCGGGTCGCCGTGTTCGCTGCCCCAGCGCAATGGAAGCTTGTCGAAGAAATTCGTGTAGCCAGCCCCGATCACTTCGTTCGCGTGGACGCGGAACGACAACAACACCGCCTTTTTGAGCCACTGGTTGACTTTCCACTCACCGGGCGGCCCCAGTGGTTCAGCCACTCTGAAGCGGCCGGACTCGAGTCCGTCCAGGCAATTCTCGA
>CALKKN010000200.1 GCA_937995275.1 uncultured Lysobacterales bacterium
AAAATACGTAGAACAGCAGGGCGTCCAGCGCGCAGAACACCCCGACCATCAGGCCTTCCATGATCAGGAAGGACGCCATGTACTGGTGCACCTTGGTCTGGATGATCTCCCAGCCGGCGATGACGACCAGCGGGCCGAAGAACGTGGTCAGCAGGATCAGCGGGACCGAAAAACCGTCCACGCCCAGGTGGTACTGGATGCTGAACGTTTCGATCCAGGGTTTGAGTTCCGTGAACTGCATCGCCGCGATCGACGTGTCGAACCCGGCATACAGGACGACGCTCAGCGCGAACGTCACGACCGCGACGACCAGGGCCAGCAACCGCGCCAGTCCCGCGCGCTGGTCCCCGGCCGCGAGGACCGCCACGCCGCCGAAAATCGGCAGCCAGATGAGCAAACTCAGGATGGGCCAGTCAGTTGCCATGTGCCTTACCGCCCCCCTATGCCAGCGCGACCCAGATTGCGAGGATGGCGATCAGGCCGACAATCATCGCAAAGGCGTATTGAAACAGGTAACCGCTTTGCCAGAGCCTGACCCTGGCCGATATGTTGCCCACGAGCCGCGCGGAGCCGTTGACGAGCCAGCCGTCGATCAGCCCGTCATCCACCCGGTTCCAGAGGTTGTTGCCGATGCGCACGGTCCGCGCCACGAACGCCTTCTGGTAGAACTCGTCGACGTAAAACTTGTTGGCCAGCAGCCGGTGCAGCCGGGGCATCCTTTGCTGCAACTGGTCCGCCAGCGTCGGCCGCAGCAGGTAGATCACCGTGGCCAGCACGAAACCGCCGATCATCAGCCAGAACGGCGCGGTCTGCAGCGCGTGCAGGGCCATCGCGCCGGCTCCGTGGAAATGCTCGCCCACCGCTGCGACCGTATCGTTCTGCGGCAGTACGCGGAGGGAATCGGCCATCCAGTTCTCGAACAGGATCGGCTGCACGGTCAGGTAGCCGATCACCACCGACGGTATGGCCAGCAGCACCAGCGGCACCGTGACGACCAGCGGCGACTCCTTCGGCGCGTGCTGCAGCACCCCGTCCGGCGGATGATCGCCGGCGCCAACGTCCACGGTATAGCGGGGCTTGCCGTGGAAGGTCATGTACAGCAGGCGGAAGCTGTAGAACGAGGTCACGATCACGCCGAGCAGCACCGCCCAATAGGCGAAGGAGGAGCCGAACCGGGTGGAGGCATGCACGGCCTCGATGATCGTATCCTTGGAATAGAACCCCGCCATGAAGGGGAAGCCGATCAGGGCCAGCGTCCCGATCCAGGCAGTGATCCAGGTGACCGGCATCTGCTTGCGCAGACCGCCCATGAAGCGCATGTCCTGCTGGTGATGCAGCGCGATGATGACTGAACCCGCCGCGAGGAACAGCAGCGCCTTGAAAAACGCGTGGGTCGCCAGGTGGAAGATGGCGGCCGAGTAAGCCGAAACGCCGAGCGCGACGGTCATGTAACCGAGCTGCGACAGCGTCGAATACGCGATCACCCGCTTGATGTCGTTCTGCACCACGCCCACCAGGCCCATCGAGATCGCCGTCACGGCGCCGATCAGCATGACGAAGCTCAGGGCGGCGTCGCTGAGCTCGAACAGCGGCGACATGCGCGCCACCATGAAGATGCCGGCCGTGACCATCGTGGCCGCGTGGATCAGGGCGGAGATCGGCGTCGGGCCCTCCATCGAATCAGGCAGCCAGACATGCAGCGGAGCCTGCGCCGACTTGCCCATGGCGCCGATGAACAGGCACACGCAGATGACCGTGATCCAGTGCCATTCCAGCCCGGGGATGATCGTGACGGTGCGGCCGGCGATGCCGTCCGCCCGGGCGAACGTCTCGGCGTAGTCCAGCGTCCCGAAGCAGTACAGAATGGCGGCGATCCCGAGCAGGAACCCGAAATCCCCGATGCGGTTGACCAGGAATGCCTTCAGGCCGGCGTAGATCGCCGATTCACGCTTGAACCAGAAACCGATCAGCAGGTAGGAGACGAGCCCCACCGCTTCCCAGCCGAAGAACAGCTGCAGGAAATTGTTCGACATCACCAGCATCAGCATGGAAAACGTGAACAGGGCGATGTAGCTGAAGAAGCGCTGGTAGCCCGGATCGTCCGCCATGTAGCCGATCGTGTAGATGTGCACCATGAACGATACGAACGACACCACGGTCATCATCAGCGCCGTCAGGTGGTCGACCAGGAAACCGACCTCGAAACGGATGCCGTCGGAGACCATCCACGTGTAGACCGTGATGTTGACGGTCCCCAGGTTGTCGAATACCTGCAGGTAGAGCACGTAGGCCGACAGGAAGAACGACACCGCCACACCGAGGATCGTCACCCAGTGCGACCCGGCGCGGCCGACCTGGTTGCGCAGCAGACCCGCAACGGCCGCCGCCACCAGCGGCAGAAGGGGTACCAGCACCAGAATTGTTTTCAAAGACATGTTAGCCCTTCAGCTCGTCCAGTTCGGCCACATTGATGGTCTGCCGGTTGCGGAACAGGACCACCAGGATCGCCAGCCCGATGGCCGCCTCGGCGGCCGCCACCGTCAGGATGAAAAACACGAAGACCTGCCCGTCGAGATTGCCCAGGAAGCGCGAGAACGCCACGAAATTCATGTTTACGGCCAGCAGCATCAGCTCGATGCACATCAGCAGGATGATCACATTCTTGCGGTTCAGGAAAATGCCGGCCACGCTGAGGACGAACAACAGGGCGCCGAGCGTCAGGAAGTGTTCAAGTGTCAGCATGATGCTTTCCTCAACTCCCCTGCCGCGGCTCGGGGTCCATCTTCACCAGGCGAACGCGCTCGTCACGCTGCACGCGCACCTGGGCGGCGGGATCCTGGCGCCGCGAACCGGGCCGATGCCGCAAGGTCAGCGCCACCGCCGCGATGATGGCCACCAGCAACACCACGCCCGCTACCTCGAAGGCCAGCAGGTAATTGGTAAACAACCACTGCCCGACGGCCTTGGTGTTGCTGTAATCCGGCGGATTCGGCGGTGGCACCGGGAAGGCGCCTTCCGCGAAGCGCCCCTTGGTCCACAGCACCGTCAGCAGCTCGACCGCCATCAGCAAGGCCACCACCACGCCGGCCGGCAGGTAGCGGATGAACCCTTCCTTCAGCGGCGCGAGGTTGATGTCCAGCATCATGACGACGAACAGGAACAGCACCAGCACCGCGCCGACATAGACCAGCACCAGGATGATGGCCAGGAACTCGACCTCCAGCAGCATCCAGATGGCCGCCGAGCTGAAAAACGCCAGCACCAGCGACAACGCGGCGTAGACCGGGTTGCGAACGGTCACGACCATGACGGCGGCGGCCATCAGTACGGCCGAAAACAGGTAGAAGACTATTTCGTAGATCGACATGCTCGGGCTCCGCTCAGCGATACGCTGCGTCCTGCCTGCGGTTGGCGGCGATGCTTTCCTCGAAGCGGTCGCCGATCGCCAGCAGTTGCTGTTTGGTTACGACGTGCTCGCCGCGGTTCTCGAAATGGAACTCGAGGATGTCCGTTTCCACGATAGAGTCGACCGGGCAGGACTCTTCGCAGAAACCGCAATAGATGCACTTGAACAGATCGATGTCGTAACGCGTGGTGCGCCGCGTGCCGTCCTCGCGCTGCGTCGAGTCGATGGTGATCGCCAGCGCGGGGCATACCGCCTCACAGAGCTTGCAGGCAATACACCGCTCCTCGCCGTTCGGATAGCGCCGCAGCGCGTGCAGGCCGCGAAAGCGGTTCGACTTCGGGGTTTTTTCTTCCGGGTAGTTGATCGTGAACTTGGGCTGGAAGAAATAGTGCAGCGTGACGCCGAGGCCCTTGAACAGCTCCAGCAGCATCAGGCTTTTCAGATATCGGACAACGGCATTCATCGTCAGACGCCCCTCTCGACAAGGCCGAAAACCGAGATCACCGCGGCAACCATCACCCAGACGATTGTGATCGGCACGAACACCTTCCAGCCCAGCCGCATGATCTGGTCGTAGCGGTAGCGCGGGAACGTGGCGCGGAACCACAGGAACAGGTACATGAAGAAGACGGTCTTGAGCAGGAACCAGCCGATGTTGCCCTCGCCCAGGATCGTGTCACCCAACACCGGAAGGCCTTCGAACGGGGACAGCCACCCGCCGGCGAAGAGGAGCGCCGTCAGCGCGGAAATGAGGATCATGTTGGCGTATTCGGCCAGGAAGAACACCGCAAAACCTGCGCCGGCGTACTCCACATGGAAACCGGCCACGATCTCGGATTCACCCTCGGCCACGTCGAAGGGCGCGCGGTTGGTCTCGGCCACGCCGGAGATCACGTAGATCACGAACAGCGGCAGGAGCGGCAGCCAGAACCAGTCGAACACGCCGCCCTGCTGGGCCAGCACGATCTCCCTCAGGTTCAGGGTGCCGGCCAGGATCAGCACGCCGATCAGCGCGAAGCCCATGGCGATTTCGTAGGAGACCATCTGCGCCGAGGATCGCAGGGCGCCGAGAAAGGCGTACTTCGAGTTGGACGCCCAGCCTGCGATGATCAGTCCGTATACACCCAGCGAGGACATGGCCAGGATGTAGAGCAGGCCGGCGTCGATGTCGGCGATCACGGCCCAGTCGTCGAACGGTACGACTGCCCAGGCCGCGAACGCGGGCGCCAGCGACAGGACCGGTGCAAGCAGAAACAGGAATTTGTTGGCGTTTTCCGGGATGACGATCTCTTTCAGCAGCAGCTTGAACACGTCGGCGAACGGCTGGGCGAGCCCCAGCGGCCCGATCCGGTTCGGCCCCTTGCGCACCTGCATCCAGCCGATCACCTTGCGTTCCGCGTAGGTGTAATAAGCCACCGCCAGGATCAGGGGCACCAGGATGGCGAGGATCTTGGCCACCAAGATGACCATGTACAGCACCTGGTCCATAAAGGTTTCGGACATTACGCCACCTCCACCGTGACCGGCCCGATCGCGTGCCCGAGCGTGCTGGTCATGCAGGTCGCGCTGCGCAGCCAGACGCCACCGGCCGGCACACGCCGCGTGACCTTCACTTCGAGCTCGACCTGGCTGTCGCCCTGACTGACGCGGGCCGTGGCGCCATCGGCCAGGCCCAGGCGTTCCGCGTCTGCAGGATTGAGGCCGACGAACCGGCTTTGTGCCTGGACGGTCTGCTGCAGCGGCGCCGCCCGGCGGCACAGCGGATCGACGGAATACATCGCCGTTTCGCCGATGCGGTGCAGGCCGGGCTCATTCGCCTCCGCCGCAAGTTCTGCATCCGCCCCGGGGGCCGTGCCCGGCGAAGTGCTGGCGCCCTCCAGGGCGCCCAGCATGGCCACCTGCACGTCGGCCAGGCTGACCTGGTCGAAACCCGTCAGGCCGAGTTCGCCGCCGAGCCTGCGCAGGATTTTCCAGCCGCTGCGGGCTGCGCCGCTCGGCTTGCCGGCCGCCGCGAACGACATCGCAGTGCCGTCCAGATTGACCAGGCTGCCCTCCGCCTCTGGATGCGGCGCCAGCGGCAATATCAGGTCGGCAATGTCGCGCAGGCTGTCAGTGGCGAACGGGGTGACGGCGATTACGGTCTCGGCCGCGGCGAGCGCCTGCCGCGCGCGCGCCGGATTGTCGATGTCGAATTCCGGCTCTATGCCCCACAGAAGGTAGGCCTGGCGGGGGGCCTCGAGCATCTGGCTCACGTTCATGCCCGGTGTCACTTCCGCGCCACCCGGACCGCGGTGCGGCACCGCGCCGGCCTGCCGGGCGCCCGTGGAATTGGCCCCGTGCGAAAGGATGTCCAGCGCCGACCCGGTCGCCGCGGCGAGGTAGGCGGCAAGCGCGCGCAACCAGGATGCCGCGGGGTGGCTCATGGCGAACTGGCCGAGCAACACGACGCTCCTGTCCCCGGCCCGCAGGCGGCCGGCCAGTTCCTCGTGCCGGCTGTTCGCCTCCGCACTGTCCAGGGCGATGCGCAGGTTCTGCGGCGCCGGGTTGCCGGTGGCCTGCTCGACCGCCGCCGCCAGCGCCGCCAGTTCCGGGACCATGGCCTGCGGCGCCACGACGGCGTCGAGGCTGGTGTCGAACGTGAACGGCCATTCCACTGGATTGACGACCGCGATCTTCGCACCGCGACGCCAGGCCTGCCGCAGGCGATGCCCGATGAGCGGCGCTTCCTGGCGCGGATTGCAGCCGACCAGCAGGACGGCGTCGCAGGCATCCAGCCCGGCGATCGGCAGTTCGAAGGCCGGCGAACGCGCGGCGTCATCGGCAAAGTCCTGTTCGCGCAGGCGGTGGTCGATGTGGGCGCCGCCCAACCGCCGCAAAAGGGACTGCGCCAGGTAGTACTCTTCGGTGAGCGCGGACGGCGACATGAGCACACCCAGCTGGTCGGCCCCGTGCCGGTCCAGCGTGGTGCGCAGGAGCCGGGCTGCCGTCTGGATGGCCTCGTCCCACGATACCGCCTTCCACTGGCCGTCTTCCTTCACCTCGGGATGAAGCTGCCGGTCGTCGGCGTAAAGGCCGAAGTGGCTGTACCGGTCGCGGTCCGGCAGCCAGGTTTCGTTGGTCGGCTCGTTATCGCGCGGCACGGCGCGCAACACGCGACCCCGGCGAACGTGGTAATACAGGGCGGAGCCGACACCATCGTGCACGGCGACGGACGGCCTGGCCACCAGTTCCCAGGCGCGGGCGGAATACCGGAAGGGCTTGTTGGTGAGCGCGCCGACCGGGCACAGGTCGATGATGTTGCCCGACAGTTCCGAATCGATGCTGTTTTCGACGCAGGTGCCGATCTCGAGCCGGTCGCCGCGCCCGACGCCGCCCATTTCGCTGGTGCCGGCGATTTCTTCGAGGAACCGGACGCAGCGCGTGCAGTGGATGCAGCGGGTCATGTCCGTCTGCACCAGCGGCCCGACGTTCTTGTCCTTCACCACCCGCTTGCGCTCGGTAAAACGGGAGACGGAGCGGCCGTACCCCATGGCCAGGTCCTGCAGTTCGCACTCGCCGCCCTGATCGCAGATCGGGCAGTCCAGCGGATGGTTGATCAGCAGGAACTCCATGACGCCGTGCTGGGCGTCCACGGCCCGCCGCGAATCCGTGTAGATCTTCATGCCGTCCATGACCGGCGTGGCGCAGGCCGGCACCGGCTTGGGCATCTTTTCAACGTCCACCAAGCACATGCGGCAGTTGGCCGCGATGGTCAGCTTGGGGTGATAGCAGAAGCGCGGGATGTCAATGCCGGCCCGGTCGGTGGCCTCGATGATCATCGAGCCCTTGGGCGCCTGCAGCGGCTTGCCGTTGACCTCGATATCGACCATTTCGGTCGCGCGTTCCCGGGCCTGTTCCACTTCAGCGCTCATGCCGCCAGCCCCTGCTCCTTGTCGACCATCGAGTAGCCGTTCTCCAGGTAGAATTCAAACTCGTGCCAGAAATGGCGCAGGAAACCCTGCACCGGCCAGGCCGCCGCCTCGCCGAAGGCGCAAATCGTGTGCCCCTCGATCTGGCCGGCCGCGGACCGCAGCAATTCCAGGTCGCCGCTGCGGCCCTGCCCCGCGACGATGCGCTGCAGCATCCGGTGCATCCAGCCGGTGCCTTCCCGGCAAGGCGTGCATTGCCCGCATGACTCCATGTGGTAGAAGCGGGCGATCCGCTCGCAGGCGCGCACCATGCAGGTCGTGTCGTCCATGACGATGACGGCGCCCGAGCCCAGGCCGGAGCCGGCCTTGCTCAGATCATCGAAGTCCATCGTGCAATCCATGATGATTTCCGCCGGCAGCACCGGCATGGATGAAC
>CALKKN010000201.1 GCA_937995275.1 uncultured Lysobacterales bacterium
TTTCGATTTCGTCGCGCGCGGCGCGGTTGAGCAGCGCGATGCGGGCCCCGGTGCCGGCCGCGTTCGCCGCTGACGACACCTGGTCGAGCGCGCAGTCCGGGATCATGCCCAGCACCATCGCGTACTTGACGTCGATGTGGCTGCCGAAGGCGCCGGCCAGGCGAATGCGGTCGACGCGGTCGACGCCCATGCGGTCCATCAGCAGGCGGGCGCCGGCGTACAGCGCCGCCTTGGCGAGCTGGATAGCGCGCACGTCGCCTTGCCCAATGACGATTTCGGGCTCACCGCCGTGTAGCAGGTAGGAGAACGTCCGGTCGCTGGGCCGCACCCGCGGGCTGCGGGCCGCGGCCGTCCCGTCAATCGTGCCGTCGGGCAGGATGATCCCGGCCAGGTACATGCAGGCCACCGCTTCGATGATCCCCGAGCCGCAGATACCAGTGACGCCCTGTTGGCCGATATGCTCGGCAAAATCGGGCTCGTCCGACCAGGCATCAACGCCGATCACGCGGAAGCGGGGCTCGAGCGTGTCCGGGTCGATGCGTACGCGCTCGATCGCGCCGGGCGCCGCGCGCTGACCGCCGCTGATCTGCGCGCCCTCGAAAGCCGGGCCAGTAGGGCTGGAGGCGGCCAGCAAACGTTCGCGGTTGCCGAGGACGATCTCGGCGTTGGTGCCGACGTCGATCAGCAGGCTGATCTCGTCGCGGTCCCAGGGCGTTTCCGCAAGCATCACGCCGGCCGTATCGGCCCCGACGTGCCCCGCGATACACGGCAGCAGGTAGATGCGCGAACCGGCATGCAGCCCCAGGTCCAGTTCGTTCGCCCGCACTTCCACGGCATGATCGGTCGCCAGCGCGAAGGGCGCGGTGCCCAGCGGGGTCGGGTCCAGGCCCAGCAGCAGGTGGTGCATGACGGGGTTGCCGACCGCCGTCACCTCGAGTATCGCGGCGCTATCGACACCGGCCTGCTCCGCCGCGCGCGCGATCAGATCCCCGACGGCGCGGCGCACCACGCCGGTCATTTTTTCGGCGCCGTCGGAATGCAACATCGCGTAGGACACGCGGCTCATCAGGTCCTCGCCAAAGCGGATCTGCGGATTCATCGCGCCCGCGCTGGCCAGCACCTCGCCGCTGACCAGGTCGCACAGGTGAGCGGCGATGGTCGTGGAGCCGACATCGACCGCCGCGCCATACACGCGGTCGCGGAATCCGGGCCAGGCGGCCACGATCTGTCGTCCATCGCGAACGGCGACGGTCAGCTCCCAGTCGCCCGCGCGCAGGGCTCGCTGAAGTCCTTGCAGAACCGCCAGGTCGCAACGCAGGCCGCTGAGCCCCCACTCGTTCTCCAGGGCGCGCAGCAGCCGCTGCAGGTCGCCCTCGGGGGTGTGGATGTCGGGCTGTTCGACCTCGACGAAATACAAGTGCACGACCGGGTCGAGCTCGATGTCGCGAGCCTCGTGGTCCTTGCGCACGACCTGGTGGTGGACCTGGCTGGCGGCCGGCACGTCGATGCGCACATCGCCCAGGATCTGCGCCTGGCAGCTGAGGCGGTTGCCGGCCTGGAGGCGCCCCCGCTGCCGGCAATTCGCTTCGGCCTCGCCCTCCACGCTCAGGTGGTCCGGGCGGGAAACAATGTTTTCCTTGGCAAAGTTGCCTTCCACGGGCTCGATCTGACAGCGGCCGCAGCGCGCCCGCCCGCCGCAGATCGAATCGATGTCGACGCCCAGGTCGCGGGCCGCCTGCAGCACCGGCGTGCCCACCGGGAAACGCCCGCGCTTGCCGGACGGGCTGAAGACGATCAGCGGGGTGGGGGCGTCGTTCATGCCCGGCGGCGGCTCAGTCGGGCTGCGGCCGGCGGCGCCGGGTGCTGCGCCGGACCCGGGTGCCCGCCGCGGCCGGCTCGCGATAGGCTGCGATCCAGTTCATGCACTGGGCATCGTGGTCCATCAGCACGTCCGCACCGCGCACGGCCTGCATCAACGGCGCTTCCAGCGGATTGGTAATGGCCGATGTCAGGCCGGCGCCGATGGCCATCGTGAGAAACGTCGGATTCAACCCCTGCCGGTTGGGCAGTCCGAAGCTGACGTTCGAGGCCCCGCAGGTCGTGTTGACGCGCAGTTCCTCGCGCAGCCGCCGGATCAGCCGGAACACCTGCACGCCGGCGTCGGCCATTGCGCCCACGGGCATCACCAGCGGATCGACGACCACGTCGCAGGCCGGGATGCCGTGATCCGCGGCCCGTTCGACGATCTTCTTCGCGACCTCGAAACGCACGTCGATATCCGTCGATATCCCGGTATCGTCGTTGCAGATGGCGACCACCGCGGCGCCGTGCTTCTTGACCAGAGGCAGCACCCGCTCCAGGCGGTCTTCCTCGCCGGTCACGGAGTTGAGCAGAGCCTTGCCCTCGTAGACCTCAAGCCCCGCTTCCAGCGCCTCGACCACCGAGGAATCGATCGACAACGGCACGTCCGTCAGCGACTGCACCAGTTTCACGGCCCGGGCCAGCAGTGCCGGCTCGTCGGCCAGCGGGATGCCGGCGTTGAGGTCGAGAACCTGGGCGCCGGCTGCGACCTGCGCGACGGCGTCGGCCTCCACCCGGCTGAAATCGCC
>CALKKN010000202.1 GCA_937995275.1 uncultured Lysobacterales bacterium
GGCGAAAACGAGCACCAGCAGACCGATCGCCACGTAGCCGATCTTGCGGCCCAGTGGCGTTTCTTTCTTGACTGCGCGGTCCATGCCCTGGCCCGAAACGCTGATACCGGATTCGAGCCGGTTTTCAGAGAGCTTGCTGACTTTTCCCACGATGTCTACCTGCATTTGGTCAATCCTGCCCCTTGTAATGCAACAACGATGCCATTTTCGTTAACCCATTGTAAATAGGAATAAAAGTGAAAAATTGGGATGTTCTCAAGCTCTGCGCACTGTACGGAATCGGACATTAAGTGTACGATTCCGGACAGCCGGGGAATTGCGCGCCATGAACGAACGGATCGGCAACATATTGATCGTCGACGACGACGAGGACATCCTGACTGCCGGGCGGTTGCTGTTGCGTCGGAATTTTGGCAGCGTCCTCACCTGCCGGCAGCCGGAAGAAATCCCCGGCCTCCTGGAAAAGAACGACTTCGACGCCGTTCTCCTGGACATGAACTTCGGGCCGGGCGAGTCGTCGGGGCGCCAGGGCCTGGAATGGCTGGCGCGGATCCAGGAGATCGATCCCCGCCAGGTCGTTGTCATGATTACCGCTCATGGCAGCGTCGACACGGTCGTCGAGGCCATGAAGCGGGGCGCGACCGATTTCATCGCCAAGCCCTGGCAGAACGAAAAATTCGTGGCCACGGTCTCCGCGGCCGTCGCACTTCACCGCAGCCGCAACGAGACGGATTCGCTGCGCCAGGCGAACCGGGCATTGGCGGAAGCCGCGACCGCCGGCAGCCGGGACATCATTTTCAAATCGGAGGCGATGGACGAGATCCTGACCCTGGTTCGCCGCGCCGCCCCCACCGAGGCCAACGTGCTGATCCTGGGCGAGAACGGCACCGGCAAGGAACTGATCGCCCGCGAACTGCACAGACATTCCTCCCGCTCCGAGCAGGTTTTTTTGCCGGTCGACCTGGGTTCGATCAGCGAGTCGTTGTTCGAATCCGAGCTGTTCGGGCACCGCAAGGGTGCTTTCACCGGCGCCGACGATAATCGGCCGGGCCGTTTCCAGGCGGCCAATGGCGGCACGCTGTTCCTGGACGAGATCGGCAATCTGCCGCTCCACCTCCAGGCCAAGCTGCTGGGGGCGCTGGAGATGCACCAGGTGACGCCGTTGGGCACGGACCGCGCAGAGCACGTCGATGTCCGCGTCATTGCGGCAACCAACACGCCGGCGCCGGTGCTGCGCGACCCCACTGTGTTCCGCCCCGACCTGCTGTTCCGGCTGAACACGGTGGAAATCACCTTGCCGCCGCTTCGTGACAGGCGCGACGACATACTGCCCATCGCACGGCATTACGCAGAGATCTATGCCGGGAAGTACGGCAAGCAGATCCGGTCGTTTTCGGCGCCGGCGGAGTCCGGCCTCCGGGAATACGACTGGCCGGGGAATGTACGTGCCCTGCGGCATGCTGTGGAACGGGCGGTCATTCTCGCCCCGGGCGAGACCCTGGAACCACAGGACCTGCAACTGGACTACGAAGCACCGCACGGAACGCCGGAAGAGCAGGCCGGCCCGGCGGTGCTGAACCTGGAACAGGTCGAAAGAGAGACGATCGAGCGTGCCCTGTACAAGCACGGTTTCAATATCTCGCACGCGGCGAAGGAACTGGGGCTGACCCGGGCATCCCTGTACCGCCGCATGGAAAAACATGGCCTCTAGGCGGTTCACGGTCCGCCTCGCCGGCCGCCTCCTCCTGCTGAGCGCGGCGATGCTCCTCGGGGTCTGGCTGATTCTGCGGCCCGGATACCATGGCATGACCGCCCTCGCGGTGGGCATATTCGTCCTGCTGGCATTCGAACTGTGGCTTTTCGTCAACCGCAGCAACCGGGAACTCTCCCGATTCCTCGACGCAGCGGCGCATGCCGATTACTCCCAGCGCTTCCGGCTCGGGGGTCTGGGCAGCGGTTTTGACCGGCTGGGCGAACGCTTCACGGCCATCCTGGAGAGACAGCGGGCCGAGCGGGAAGATCACGAAACCTCCAACCGCAGGCTGCGGGCGCTGATCGAGCACATCCCGGTGCCCCTGCTGAGCGTACACGGCGACCAGACGGTCACGTTGCAGAACAACGCAGCACGTCGCCTGTTCGGCCCCGCGAAAGTGACCCGGCTGCACGACCTGCTGCAGTTCGGCGCCGGCTTCCACGAAGCCGTGCTGGAAGCCGTCCCCGGCAAGAGGCAGCTCGTGACGTTTGCCGTGGAGGGAATCGAGTATCAGCTAACGCTCGCCACTACCGAGATCGTGGTATCGGGGCAGAGCGAAAGATTGATCTCACTGCAGGACATTCAGACTGAGCTGGATCAGACCCAGGCTGAAGCCTGGCAGGACCTCGTCCGGGTCCTGACGCATGAAATCATGAATTCCATTACACCGGTCACCTCCCTGGCGAAGACGGCCAGCGAAGTCGTGGACGATATACGGGCCAGGACCGAAGCGGACTCGCCCGTTGCCGACGATCTCCGCGATTTGCACGATGCGGTAACCACCGTCGCCCGCCGCTCAGACAGCCTGATGCAGTTCGTCGAAAGCTACCGCCAGATCACCCGGCTCGCGCCGCCGGAGAAGAAGCGCGTCCGCCTGTGGGACCTGTTCGATTCGGCGGGCAGGCTGGCGGCCGCCGAATGGCCGGCCGACGATGGGCGCCTCGAGTGGCATGTCGACCCGCACGGACTGGACGTGTATGCCGACCGGGACCTGCTGGAACCGGTGTTGTTGAACCTTCTTCGCAATGCCTGGCAGGCAACCGCGGAACACAGCAGCCCCGAAATCCGCATGCAGGGCAGGCTCAACCGCCGCGGTCACGTGGTGATCGAGGTAAGCGACAACGGACCCGGTGTGCCCGATGACATTGCCCGGAAGGTCTTCGTGCCGTTTTTCACGACCCGTCCGGGCGGCTCAGGGGTCGGCCTGGCGCTGGCGCGTCAGGTCATGATCGCCCACAGGGGATTCATCCGGCTCGACGAGAGCGCAACCGGCGGCGCCCGCTTCACTCTGATCTTCTGACCGGACCGGACTTCGGCTCAGCTGTAGTCCTGGTAGGACTTCTCCTCGATGATCCGGGAACCCAGGTGCAGGTTGAGCTGCTTCTTGACCTCCGAACGGCGGTCGTTGGTGAAATAGACGCTGCGGGCCAGTTCGATGAACTGCTCGTCGAATTCCTTGGCGCGCTCCTTGTCGCGGATGTCGTCCTCGATCTCCCACAAGGCCTCGTTGATCTCCTTGAGCTGCGCGTGCAGGTCGCGGATTACGTCGTCCTCGGTCACGGCCCTGGCCCAGGTGTCTTGCAGCAGCGCCAGCTCGGTGCGGACGTTGGCGACTTTGTCCGGGTCGTCCATGCGCTCGGACTTGATCTCGAGGATCGTGATCTTGTCGAGCACCTCGCCGGGCGAGACGGGTACGCGGATGTTTTCCATTACCTTCCTCCTGGGGCCGCTGGCGGCCGCCGATCAGACCTTGAACGCGTAATCCTTGTCCGGGTCGCGCTCGATGTCCGGGGGATAGTTGCGGCGCTTGTCCGCGTAGTACTGCTCGCGGGAATCGCCCTTCGACGCCTTGTTATAGGTAATGTACAACACCCGGCGCGCCTTGTCGGTACGATTGGGGTGCGAGCGGTGCGGCGCGAACGAGTCGAAAAATACCGCGTCGCCCGGCTGGCAGTGCACGGGTACGTATTCGATGTGGCGGGTATCCTCGTCGGTCAGCGGCGCCCACATCGTCCCGAGCACACCCTGCCTGTGCATGCCGGCGATCATCTCCAGGCTGCCGTTGGCCTCGTTGGTCTCGTCGATCGCGATCATCGCGGTGATGTGCAGGTCGGCGAACGCGTCCCAGCCCGCCTGCACGTCCTGGTGTTCCTTGAAGCCGTCGCCACCGGGCAGTTTGAAATTGATCTTGTCCTTGAACAGCACCGCCTCTTCGCCGAACAGTTCCGACACAGCCTGCTGCATGCGGCGCGCGGTGATCAGCTCCGAAAAACCCGCGTGATAGGGCACGAAGTTCTCAATCCGGCACAGGATGCGCGAGCCGTCGGACTGGCTTGTTTCGAAATACATCATGTACTTGCCGGGCACTTCGGGGTAGTTCGCGACCTCGTCGGTCCAGGCGCCGATGTCCGCCACCTCGTCCAGTGAATACATGCCGCGCACGAGCAGGTAGCCGTCACGGCGGAATTGCTCGACCTGTTCGTCGGTGAGGAGGCGTTCGGGCTCCATATCTCGGTGTCCTGTGTGTTCCCTGTGATCGGATTCTAGCGGCGCGCCCACAGGCTCTTGATGACTGAAATCAGGTTGTTGGTCGTCCAGTACAGGACCATGCCGGCCGGGAACGTATAAAACAGAACGAAAAACGCCAGCGCCAACAGGATCATGTTGCGCACCTGCCGATGCCGCAGTTCCGCGTTCAGCGCCAGCGGCTTGTGCAGCACCGAGGCGACGAAAGACAGGGCGGTCATCAGGAACGGTAGCAGGTTGAACTCCGCGCCGAAGAACGGCAGCCGGAACGGCAGGTTGAACAGGTCGTCGGGGCGCGACAGGTCGGCGATCCACAGGAAGCCGGTGTTCAGCAGGTGGATATTCTCCGCCAGCATGTCGAAGGCGCCGATGAACACCGGGATAACGACCGCCACGCCGACCAGGCTCTTCAGGCTGTACAGCGGGTGCACGCGCTCGGTTTTGTAGAGCGCGATGATCTTGGCCGCCTGTTCCTCGCCCTTGAAATGCTTCTTGATGCGCTGCAGTTCGGGCGCCAGGCGCGCCTCGATCTCGTTGACCTCCTGCTGGAAACGGTCCGCCAGGCGGCTCAGCGGCAACATCAGGACGTTCACGGCCAGGGACAGCGCCATGATGGCGATACCCCAGGCGGGGATGAACTGCTGGATGGCGGCCAGCAGGTGGAACAGGCCGAGACTGATCCAGCGCAGCCAGAACCAGAGGCCCGCGTACAGGACCTTCTGCAGAACCGGGTCGGCGGTTTTGAGCATCACCGGTTCGACCGGGCCGAGATAGAACGACCACTCGCCGTCGGCGGGCGCATCGATGCGGACTTCCGCGCCCTGCTGCTCCGCGCCGGTCGCCAGGCGGGCATCGACCACCGCCGGCGGCTGCGCCATCAGCGACCAGTAGCGGTTGCGGTACCCGAGCCAGCCGCGGATGCCCGCCACGCTGCTTTCGTCCTCGTCCAGGCCGGTCTGCGTCACGTCGCCGCCGTCGATCGCCAGGTAGCGGGTCTGCTCCAGCCAGTTCCCGAAGCCGGCCGCCGGCCGCGGCCGGAACGGCTCGCCGGAACGCATCAGCAGCGCCTCGCCCCCGGCCACCTCGAGCCCGAGGCGGTAGCCGCTTTCGGGAATCTTCCAGGTCAGCGAAACGCCCCCGGGCCGCGCGAACCGGAGTTCGTAATGCGCCTCCCGGCGCTGGTCGGACAACTCGGCCGCCCCCCGGCCGCCGCCCTCGACCGCGATGACCGATTCACTCGCGAACTGCTGGACGCGCACCCGCTCGCCGGTGCACGCCGGAAAACAGGCGATGGCCGAGGACAGGTTGCCGCCCGCATCGAACGTCAGGCGCAGGTGGCTGGTTTCGACCGTGGTGGCCGCCGGGGTGTCGGCCTTTACCCCACCCAGGCCCGGCAGCAGCAGGAACGCAACGGCAAGCAGTGCGCGGCGGTTCACGCGGCGGCCGCGAGCCGCGCCTGGCGGCGCTCGTCGGCGATGCGGGCGATCTCGGCGGCGCCGTCCGGGATGCTGTGGCCGAGGCGAAAGACCAGCGATTCCCGCAATTCCCGCATTCTCGCCCGGAAGCGGTCCGGTTCGCGAATCAACCGCTCGATGGCCTCTGGCGCCAGGTCGAGCGAATCCGGTGAAATGACCTCGCCCACCTGCCGGCGAATGGCGGCCTCCATGGGCTCCAGCCCCAATTCCCGCCAGTTGGGGTTGCGGATGCGGGGCCGCACGTCGATGGAGAGCACCGGCTTCTCCAGGCCCAGCGAGTACTCCAGCGCCATCGCGGACCAGTCGCTGACCAGCACATCGGAACGCATGATGGAGTCCGTCTCCCGCATCCGGTCGATGTAGTCGAATCGCTCATGGCCGGAGAACGCGTCGCGCACAGCCGCGATCTCCTGCGGCCATTGCCGCAGACTCTGGTGATGCGGGCGCATGATGACCCGGTAGCCAGCGTCGAGCAGTGTCCGGATC